>VGPQ01000249.1 GCA_016882555.1 Cyanobacteria bacterium M_surface_7_m2_040 | reverse complement strand
CCGGGCAGCAGATAGGCCTCCTGCACCTGCACATGCACGGGCCAGCCCAGAGCCTCCTGAAACCGGCGCAGGCGGCCATGGCCCTCGCGGCCGGTGAGCACGATGCGACCCGCCGGCTGCTGCTGCAGAAAAGCGAGGTTGGCGTCGTTGAAGGCGGGGCAATCAATCAGCACGCCGGAGCCATCCGCCGCAGAGGGCTCCAGCCACCAGGAGCTGCCGCCCTGGGTGTCGCGGTTGGGGGCAAACAGCCAGAGCCCCTCCTGAACCTGGCGAGGCGGGCGCCCAGCAGCTGTGGGTTGTGCTTGGAGCCGTGACATCGGGGGGCAAGACCCGCATACAACACCTAGCTTGTGGCAGCGGCCTCCAGGCTCCGGTGCGCACGATCCGACTGGGACAACCCTGGCCCTTGGGGTCGAGCGCCACTGAACAGGGTGTGAACTTTTCGCTGGTGGCGCCGATGGCCACCCGCGTTGAGCTGTTGCTCTTTGCGGCGGGCAACGCGTCGGAACCCGAGCAGGTGGTGGAGCTCGACCATCGCCACCGCTCAGGCGAAATCTGGCATGTGGAGGTGAGCGGCGTCGGCATCGGCTGCTGCTACGCCTACCGGGTGTTCGGCCCGCTGCTGCCGGGCCGCCACGGCTTCAATCCCTCCAAGCTGCTGCTCGACCCCTGCGCCCGAGCGATCACCGGCTGGGATATCTACCGCCGGGTGGATGCCGTTGGGGCGATGCCGAACACCGCCAGCTGCCTCAAGGGGGTGGTGACGGAGCGCGACCGCTTTGATTTCCGCGCCGCGCCGCGGCCGCGCCACAGCTGGCAGCGCACGGTGATCTACGAGCTGCATGTGGGGGGCTTCAGCCGCGGCCCCGGCAGCCCGGTGAGCGAAGCCGCGCAAGGCACCTATCTAGGGCTGATCGAAGCGATTCCCTACTTCAAAGAGCTGGGCATCACCACGGTGGAGCTGCTGCCGGTGATGGCCTTCGACCCGCACGATGCCCCGGAAGGCAGGCTCAACTACTGGGGCTACAGCCCCTTGAGCTGGTTGGCGCCTCACCACGCCTACCAGCAGGGCGATGACCCGCTGCAGATTCGCCACCAGGTGCGCCAGCTGGTGACGGCCTGCCACCACGCCGGCCTCGAGGTGCTGGTGGATGTGG
The DNA here is from genome assembly GCA_016882555.1 of Cyanobacteria bacterium M_surface_7_m2_040. GTDB lineage: Bacteria > Cyanobacteriota > Cyanobacteriia > PCC-6307 > Cyanobiaceae > RGUW01. The sequence goes on along the minus strand of VGPQ01000249.1, from coordinate 2,013 downwards.
TTTACAACCACACCTGTGAAGGCAACCAGGCCGGGCCCACCCTGAGCTGGCGCGGCATCGATGACCGCAACTACTACCACCAGAACGCCAAGGGCGATTACCTGGATGTGAGCGGTTGCGGCAACTCGATCGCCGCCAACCGGCCCCATTCGCGGCGACTGATTCTCGAATCGATGCGCTGCTGGGCCCTGGAGCTGGGGGTGGATGGTTTCCGCTTTGATCTCGGCATCGCCCTCAGCCGCGGCGAAGAGCTCGCCCCCCTCGATCACCCGCCCCTGTTTGAGGAGATTGAGGCGGATCCCGAACTCGCCGATCTCAAGCTGGTGAGCGAACCCTGGGACTGCGGCGGCCTCTACCGCCTTGCCGATTTCCCCTCCAGGCGTGTCGGTGCCTGGAACGGCCGCTTTCGCGATGACATGCGCCGCTTCTGGAAGGGCGATGAAAAGAGCTGCTGGCCCATGGGCCAGCGCCTCGCCGGCAACCCGGATCTGTTCGGCGGCCAGCCAGCGCTGCTGGGCCGCAGCATCAACTTCCTCACCGCCCACGACGGCTTCACCCTGGCGGATCTGGTGAGCTACAGCCAGAAGCACAACCTGGCCAACGGCGAAGACAACCGCGACGGCGATAACCACAACAACAACTGGAATCACGGCGCCGAAGGGCCCAGCACCGATGCGGCTACTACCACCCTGCGCAACCGCCAACTGCGCAACCTGCTGAGCTCATTGCTGCTCAGCCCAGGGGTGCCGATGCTGCTGATGGGCGACGAAGTGCGCCGCAGCCAGGGGGGCAACAACAACGCTTGGTGCCAAAACAACGTGCTGGGTTGGATGCACTGGCAGCCCGATGCCGACGATCAAGCCCTACGGCTGTTCGTGCAGCGGCTGATTCATCTGCGCCATCACCTGGCCGACCTGCTCAACCCTGAGATCCCTCACCCCGAAGCGGGCAAAGCCCTGCGCTTCGATCAAGCCGGCCATCTCACCCGCCAGTGGGATGGCGTGAAGCTGGGCCAGCCGGATTGGGCCGCTTGGTCGCACACCCTGGCCTGGAGCCTCAACGACCGCGAGCACGGCCCGCTGATCTGGTGCGGCATGAATGCCTATCACGAGGATCTGAGCTTCGAGATTCCCAGCTGCAACAGCGGTTGGAAGCGGGTGATCGACACCCATCAACCCAGCGGGGAGGATCTCCCGGCCGAAGCCCCCTCGATCTCAGGCGACAGCGTCGCCATGGGAAGCCGCAGCTTGGTGCTGCTGGTGGCCGCGCCCTTGATGGAAGGGCATCAGCTGTAAGCGGGCTGCGGGAATCGAACCCGCATCATCAGCTTGGAAGGCTGAGGTTTTACCACTAAACTAAGCCCGCAGCAGTACAAACGCATCAAGCGTTGGCGCTGGGCCCGCGTGCCATGGAATTCACGCCGGCTGCAGCATTATGACCTGCGTTCGGATCAGACCTTTTGTCCGCTGCGTCTCCAGCCGCCCCTGCCGCACCGTTTGATGCGGCGAGCCTGCGGGGCCTGGCGCGGTTGCGGCTGCTGGTGGCCTACGGCCTGGGCGACGCCGGCACGGGCATGGCCGCCTCTCTGATCGGCTTCTACCTCTTCATCTTCTACACGGCCTCCGCCGGCTTGCCGGCCTGGATGGCAGGCCTGGTGCTGATGCTGGCCCGCCTCTGGGATGCGGTGAACGACCCGGTGGTGGGCTGGCTGAGCGACAAAACCACCAGCCGCTGGGGGCCGCGCCTGCCCTGGCTCGTGGGAAGCGCCCTGCCCCTGGGGATGGCAATGGCTCTGATGTGGTGGCTACCGCCGGGCAGCGAATGGGTGCGCTTCTGGGTGTTCGTAGCCATCTCGGTGCTGGCCAACAGCCTCTACACCTGCGTCAACCTCCCGTATGCGGCCCTGGCCGCCGAGCTCACCACGGATGTGTCGCTGCGCACGCGGCTGAACATGGCCCGCTTCACCGGCTCCATCACCGCGGGGCTGGTGGGCATCGTGCTGGGGGCACTGCT
>VGPQ01000248.1 GCA_016882555.1 Cyanobacteria bacterium M_surface_7_m2_040 | reverse complement strand
GGGGTGCAGCGGGGCCTGGTGGGCGAGATCCTGGGTCGCTTCGAGCGCAAGGGCTTCAAGCTGGTGGGTCTCAAGCAGCTCACCCCCAGCCGTGAGCTGGCCGAGAGCCACTATGGTGTGCACCGCGAGCGGCCCTTCTTTGCCGGGCTGGTCGAGTTCATCACCAGCGGCCCGGTGGTGGCCATGGTCTGGGAGGGCGACGGTGTGATCGCCAGCGCCCGCAAGCTGATCGGTGCCACCAAGCCACTCGAGGCCGAGCCCGGCACCATCCGCGGTGATCTGGCCGTCAACATCGGCCGCAACGTGATCCACGGCTCCGATGGCCCCGACACCGCTGCCTTTGAAATCGGCCTGTGGTTCCAGCCCAGCGAGCTCAGCGACTGGACGCCTGCTGATCAGGTCTGGCGCGTCGAGGGCTGAGCGCGTCCTCGTCGTGCAACCCTGATCGTTCGGTTACAGGGCATCCCCAGCGGATGCCTGCCGGGGCGGCCGCCGGGCTTCACAATTGAAGCGATCGACTGTTCCTCGCGTCGTGCTTTTCAACAGCCGTTGGTTGCCGCTGCTGGCGGGTTTGCTGCTGAGTGCTCAGGCCAGTGCTGCGTTGGCACAGAAGCCATCACCCTCGGGTGCCGCCAGCAATGCCGGGCCGGTCACGGTGCAGCAGATCCTTGATGGCAAGCAGCTCTACATCGAGGGCAAGCAAGCCGTTGTCAAACAGCAGGCGAAGGTGCCTGAGGCCATCAAGACGCTGCAGAGCCGGGGCCAGTTGGGTTTCAGCAGCGGTGCCGTGGCCCGCATCAACCGCTTTTCCAGCATGAAACTGGGGAGCAGTTGTTTTCTGCTGGAGCAGGGTCAGATTCTGGTGTCGGGTCCCCAGAACGGTTGCACCCGTTCGTCCCGACTGAGTGTGCGCGGCACCAACTACGTGATGCAGGTGGATGCCGCAGGCCAAAGCCAGATCGCCGTTCTCGAGGGTGTGGTTGAACTGCAGGCCCTGCGCGATGGCGCTCCGATCGCCTCCATGCTGCCCATCCTGGTCAAGGCCGGTCAGCAGGCCCAACTGGATCCCCAGGGGGTGATGGCGGCGCTCAGTGAGCTCAAGCGCAGCGATTACGAGCGCTACATGTCTGGGCCCCTGTTTGCTGGGTTTCAGCGGGCCCTGCCCTACCTGCCCGCCTTGATTGAGTACGTGCTGCGCACCTATCCCGGTCTGAGGATTCCTCCAGCACTCCTGCAACAGGCGGCTGCCCTCAACGCGCTACCCAAGCCCAAAGCGCCACTGCAACCGCCACTGCAACAGCAACCGCAACCGCAAGCCAGGCCTCAGCCACAGCAGCAGCAGGAGCCGCCACAGACCCCCCACCCTGGCCTTCTGAGCAGCTGAACCATGGTCGTGCGGCAACGCTGTGTGTGGGGTCTGGCGGCACTGATCACCGTGATCTCGGCCGCCGTGAGTGGCCTGCAACCGCCTCCGTGGCGGTTGGCCCAGCGCTCCGTTGAACAGCAGTTGCTGCGTTGGCGTGGGCCGCTGCAGCCACCCAAGCGGTTGCTGTTGGTGGAAATAGACGACGCCACCCTTCAGCAGGGTGCTTGGTTTGATGATCAGCGCCAGGTGCCGGCCTGGGCCCAGGGCATGGAGGATCTCCCCTGGCCACGGGCGCGCTATGGCGATGTGGTGAATCGCTTGCTGGGTGCCGGTGCCTCGGCGGTGGCCATCAATGTGGTCTTTGAAGGTCCCAGCCTCAAGGGCCCCCGTGATGATGCGGCCCTGATCCAGCAGCTCAAGCGCTGGCCTTCGCGGGTGGTTCTGGCTGCGGAAATGCTGGAACCCCAGGATCAACTCACCGGCAGTGCACTCACCCTCGTGCAGCCCGATCACCTGGCCGCGGCGCTGGCCCGGCCCTTGCCGATCGGCTTGAGCAACATCGTGCCGGCGACGGCCGATCAGCCGGCGCGCCATCCAGAGCATTACGGCCGGGTTCTGTTGCCGGCCAGCGGCGCCGAGCCCCAGCCCTCGCTCGGTTCTCGACTGCTGCAGCTCGCCCGCGCCAGGAGCCGTCAGCCCGATCCAGAGCGCCTGTTGAACGTCTACGGGCCCGCTGGTCAGTTTCGCCGCGTGTCGGCTTGGCAGGTGTTGGATCCAGCCCGTTGGAGCCTGGTGAGTCGCCGGCTGGATCTGCCCGGATCATTGGTCTTGGTGGGTCCTGTGGCCGCCGATGGCACAGGTGGTTTTGAGACCCCCTTCGGTCGCCTGAGTGGGCTTGAGGTGGCCGCCACGGCGGTCGCCAACTCCCTCGATGGCACGGGGTTGCTGCTGTGGCCGCAGTCGCCCTGGACCCGTGGCGCTCTGACGATGCTGCCGCTGGTGCTGGTGCTGCTGGTGGCGCGCCTGCGCAGCGACCTGGTGGCCCGGCTGATCGCCGCTGCGCTCGCCTTGATCGTGATCGCGATTGCCACGACCCAGGCCTTGGCCCACGCCGTCGTGGTGCTGCCTGCGCTGGCGGCGGCCGTGGGCGTCGTTGCTCTGGCGTTGCTGTTTGGCGGTGATGCCTACCTGGCGGAATTGGCTGAGCGCCGTCGGCTGCGCCGCACGTTTGAGCGCTACGTGGCCCCCACCGTGGTGCGCGAGATCCTGGCCGATCCGCGCTCCGCCGAGGGCATGTTGCGGGGTAAGGCGATGACGGTGACCGTGCTGTTCTCCGACATCAAGGGCTTCACCCAACTGACCCAGCGTCGTACCCGCGAGGGGCAGATTCCCCTGCATCTCAGCCAGCTCAACACCTATCTGGGCGCCATGGTGGAGGTGATCACGGCCCATGGCGGCACGATCGACAAGTTCATCGGCGACTGCGTCATGGCCGTGTTCGGGTCCCCCCTGAGCCGCGGCCAGCAGGCCGAAGCCCTGGCTGCCGTGCAGGCTGCGATCGCCATGGCTGAGCGTCTGGCCGCGCTCAATGCCCAGTGGGCCAGGGAGGGGTTTGAACCGTTTGCCAATGGGGTCGGGTTGGCGACCGGTGAGGCGGCCGTGGGTCAGATCGGCAGCCCCCAGCGGCTCGATTTCACCGTGATCGGCGACACGGTGAATCTGGCCGCCCGGCTTGAATCGCTCACCCGTGTGGTCGACACGCCGTTGTTGGTCGATGCGGCCACGGCCCAGCTGGTCGCGGCAGAGATCCCCCTG
>VGPQ01000247.1 GCA_016882555.1 Cyanobacteria bacterium M_surface_7_m2_040 | reverse complement strand
GTGGTCGTGTCGGCGTACCAGGCCTCGTTGTGGAAGGTGTCCATGCCGGGGACCACCTCCAGCAGGGGGCCGCGTTTGCCGTGGGGTCCCAGGGCGTAGACGCCCAGCTTTCCGCGCCCCAGCGGCTGCTCACTGTCTTCGTTGAGCACCAGGCGTCCACTGTCGAGGCGCTCGATTCCGAGGAAGCTCCCCGCGGCGCTGCCCCAGTTGATGTAGCCCACGGGGTAGAGCTGCATCTGGCGCCAGAAGCGCTGGGCCAGCTGATCAAAGTTGTTGAGCTGAATGGCCCCCTGACGGATCGCCAGGATGTTTTCGCGGTTGATGGTTTGCGGGTCCCGCAACCGCATCGACAGCGCCGCAGACAGGGCGTTGAGCTGGTTTCGCTGCCGCTCCAGGGCCAGCTGCTGGAGCCCCTCACGCCGGCCAGTGGCATAGCCCAGCAACCCCAGCGCCACGCCCACCAGCACCAGCTGCAGGGCGCTGCTGAGCAGCAGCCGTGCAGACAGTTGTGCGGGAAGCCAGCGTTTCAAGGCGCGCCTGCGAGCGCCGCCTGGCGCACCAGTTCGGCGCCGCTGAGCCCCAGCCGCTGGGCGATGGCCTTGCGGTGGGTCTCCACGGTCGCCGGCGAGAGCTCCAGCGCCTGGGCGATCTGCTTGTTGCTCAGTCCCTGGCCGATCAGCCGATAGATCTCCTGTTGGCGGGGGGTGAGCGCTGCCGGGCTGGTGCCGGGTTCGGGGTTGGGCAGCAGCTCAGCGATCACGCTGATCAGCGTGTCGAAGGTGGCGCTCTTGTCGACCACACCCAGCAGCAGGGGCTGCAGCGCTTCCGGGCACACGAATCCGGCGGCCTGGGCTGAGAGCACCACGGCCCGTGCCCCCGGGCACCATTGGGCCAGGCTGGCCAGCACCGGCAGGCCATTGCCATCGCTCAGGCTGAGATCGAGGATCAGCAGGTCGGGTCGGTGCAGCCGGCACGCCGCACGACCCGCCGCGGCCGTGCTGGCGGTGGCGATCACCTCCAGCCCTACGCGATTGTTGAGCAGCCGTTGCAGCAGCTCCAGAAACATCACCTGGTCTTCAACGATCAGGCAGCGCAACGTTCGACCCATCAAGCCGGCAGATAGAAGCGCACCAGGGTGAACACCCGGTTGTGGTGCTCATCGAGGGCCATACGCATATTGATGCCGCGCTGGTTGAGCAGCAAGCTGTCGAAGCGGTAGCGCGGAATCGCCATCGGCATCACGATCGTCTGGGTCTGGTCGGGATGCTCGCGCTCAAAACCCTTCACGAAATCGACGAACGGGGTCACCAGAGAGGCAAACGGGCTGTCGAGAATGCGCAGTTCCAGGCCAGGGTCTGAACCCACCAGCTGCGTCCAGCGCTGCTGAATCAGCTCCCGGTCGTCCTCTTCCGCCAGCACCCAGACAGCCACCACCCGATCCGACACAGTCGCGGCATAGCGCAGGGCTTCCAGACTCGGCCGGCTGAACGAGACCAGCCACACCACGCTGATGTTGCCGATCGGTGGGCTGTGGCGCGTCAGGGTGATCGGTTGGATCTCGCCCGGTTGCAGGGCGATCGCCTTGTACACACGCCGGTAGCGCCCGCGGATGCGGGCCAACAAGACCACCAGCAGCGGGATGGCGATCACCACGGTCCAGGCCCCTTCGGCAAACTTGCTGACCACGATCACCAGCAGCACCACGGCTGTGGTGACAGCGCCGAGGGCATTGAGGGCAGCCTTGCCGTGCCAACCCTGGTTCCGCAGCTGCCACCAGCGCACCACCATGCCTGCCTGGGAGAGGGTGAAGGCCATGAACACCCCGAGGGCGTAAAGATTTACCGCCACGGTGGTGTCGCCCTGGCACACCAGCACGATCAGAGCGGTGGCGGTCACCAGCACGGCGATGCCGTTCTGAAACACCAACCGGTCGCCGATCCAGCCCATCTGCCGCGGCAGAAACTGGTCTTTGGCCAGCATCGCCGCCAGCCGCGGGAAGCCGGCAAAGGCGGTGTTGGCCGCCAGGGTGAGGATCATCAAGGTGGTGATCTGCAGCGCCCAGAACAGGGGGCTGCCCTCTCCGAAGACGCGGATGCCGATCTGAGCCAGCACGGTGCGGTCGGGATTGGGGGCGACGCCGTACAGCCAGGCCAGACCGCTCACCGCCAGAAACAGGCCCGCCAGCATGCTGCCCATCACCAGCATCGTGGCTCGGGCGCGCTGGGCGGCCGGTTCGCGGAACACCTTGACCCCGTTGGCGATCGCTTCAATTCCGGTCATCGCCGAGCAACCCGAGCTGAAGGCCCGCAAAATCAGGAACAGCCCCAAGGGCTGGGCCGCTTTGATCAGGGGTGGTGGATCGGGGCTGAAACCGTGCACCATCACCAGGTTCTGCAGGCCGACCAGGGCCAGCAGCACCACCATCACCACAAAGGCATAGGTGGGTAGCGCAAAGGCACGGCCAGCCTCTTTGGTGCCGCGCAGGTTGGCCCAGCCCACCAACAACAGCAGCAGCAGCGATAGGTGCACCTCGTAGGGCAGCAGGGCCGGCAGCAGCGACGAGAGCGCCTGGGTGCCGGCCATCAGGCTGACGGCCGCCGTCAGGGTGTAATCGATCAGCAGCGAGGCCGCGGCGATCAGGCTGGCGGCGGTGCCCAGGTTCTCGCGGGCCACCACGTAGGAACCGCCGCCCTGGGGGTAGGCCTCGATTGTCTGGCGGTAGGAGAGCACCACCACGGCGATCAAGACAATGATCGCCAGGGTGATCGGCAGCGACAGCCTGAGGGCGCCGCTGCCCGCCAGGATCAGCACCCCCAAGGCCGCCTCGGTGGCGTAGGCCACCGAGGAGAGCGCATCCGACGACAGGATCGGCAGGGCTTCGAGGCTGGGCAGCTTTTCGTTCTCGGCCTGGGCGCGTGGCAGCGGTTTGCCGAAGACGCGCTGGATCAGGGCAACGGTCAAGGTGGGACAGTTGATTGGCCCTCAGGATGCATCGGGGCAGCGGCAGCTGCAGCCCACTGTCACGCAGGGCGTGACTCTGCAGGTTGGGCTCCGGCGGCTCCCGGCCCTGAGGCGCTGCCCTCGCAAAGCCCTTGACGAGACTTGAACTCGTGACCTCTCCCTTACCAAGGGAGTGCTCTACCGCTGAGCTACAAGGGCATGTGGAAGGTGGGCCGGGTTGGATT
>VGPQ01000246.1 GCA_016882555.1 Cyanobacteria bacterium M_surface_7_m2_040 | reverse complement strand
CGGCGGTCGAGCAGGCCGCCTTGGTGCTGCGGCGGGGCCTGGGGGCGGGGGCCGATGCCCAGGTGGTGTTCACCAGCGGCGCCACCGAGGCCAACAACCTGGCCCTCAAGGGCCTGGCCGAAGCTGTGCTGGCAGCGGCTGATCGGCGGCGGCGGTTTGTGAGCGTGGTGAGCGAGCACCACGCCGTGCTCGATGTGCTGCGCTACCTGGAGCGCCACGGCTTTGCGCTCACGCTGCTGCCGGTGGATGCCCAGGGGCTGGTGGAGCCGGCCGCTTTAGCGGCGGCGCTGGATCCGGGCGCCGGCGGGCCGGTGCTGGCGGTGAGCGTGATGGCCGCCAACAACGAGATCGGCGCCATCGCCCCCCTGGCGCAGCTGGCGCCCCTGGCCCGCGCCGCCGGCGCCCTGCTGCATGTGGACGCGGCGCAGGCGGCTGGCCACATCCCTCTAGAAATGGACGCCCTGGGCATCGACCTGCTGAGCCTCAGCGCCCACAAGCTCTACGGGCCCAAGGGCATCGGCGCGCTGCTGATCGGGCCGGGGGTGGAAGCCGGCGGGCTGCGGCTGGCCCCCCAACTGCACGGCGGCAGCCAGCAACACGGCCTGCGGGCCGGCACCCTGCCGGTGCCGCTGATCGTGGGGCTGGCGGCGGCGCTGGAGCACGCCCTGGCCGACCGCGAGGCGCGGGCGGCGCGGCTGGGGGCGCTGCGCGATCAGCTCTGGGCTGGCCTGCAGGGGCTGGGGGCCTTTGCCCTCAATGGACCGCCCCCGGGGCCGCTGCGCTTGCCCCACAACCTCAACGTGACCGCCGGCGGGGTCGAAGGCAACCGTCTGCACCAGCAGCTGCGCCGCCAGATCGCCATCAGCAGCGGCTCGGCCTGCAGCCAGGGCTCGCCCTCGCACGTGCTGGCCGCCCTGGGGCGCTCGCGGCTCGAGGCAGCCGCCACCCTGCGCTTTGGCCTGGGGCGGGGCACCACCAGCGCCGAGATCGCCCAGGCGCTGGAGGCGGTGGGCGAGGCATTGGCGCAGCTGAAGCGCTGAGCTAAGACGCGCATGCCCGTGGCCGGCCTGGCGGCAGATCCGATGCTTGAGCTGTTTCACGCCGCCCCGTCGTATTACTCGATGGTTGCGCGGCTGGCCCTGGCCGAAGCAGGGGTGGGCTACACCAGTCGGCTGCTCGACATTCATCTGGCCAAGCAGCAGCTGAGTGGGGCCTACCGGCAGCTGAACCCCGCCATGACAGTGCCAACCTTGCGCGGCCCCGAACTGTTGCTGACCAGCAGCGACGCGATCCTGGCGTTCGCCGCCGCGCAGGCCGGAGAGTCCTGGGCCGATGCCGAGCCGCAGCAACAAGCCGCGATCCAGGCAGCGGTCGACGGTCACTACGGGATCGCCATCGAAACGCTCACCTTCAGCAAGCTGCTGGCCAGTCGACCTTGGCTCAGGCCCGTGATCCTGCAGATGCTGCGCAGCACGGTGCAGCGGCTTGAGCGGCAGGGAGACCCAGCCGCGCTGGTCAAGGCCGCTCAAAACCGCCAACGGCTGCAGACCTTCGTCGGCGCCCCAGCCACCCACACCCTGCCGGCGATGCGCACCCAGGTGACTGCCTACCTGGCAGGGCTGCCACCGGTGCCCCCCGGCGCCTGGCTGTTCGGCCCTCGCATCAGCCGCGCTGATGTGGTGCTGGCTGTGCTGTGTGCCCGCCTGAGCCTGGCGGGCGAGCTGGCCCTGCTGCAGCGGGCTGATCTGGGCGACTGGTGGCGGCGCACCCAGCAACGGCCCGCGTTTGCCGCGGCCGAGCTGTGGACCCGCTTTCGGCGCCGCGCCTTCATCGCAGCGGTGCTGAAGGCGCGCCACACCCCGATCACCGTTTAATCGGCAGGCGTCAGCCGCCGCCGGGCGATGCGCAGCTTGGCGCTGCGGGCGCGGGGGTTGGCGGCGCTTTCGACCTCCGTGGCCTGCACGGCCTTGCGGGTGACCCGCTGCAGGCGCTCATCACTGGCAAAGGCGGTCTTGACGCGCCGGTCTTCCAGCGAGTGGAAGCTGATCACAGCAATCAGCCCCCCCGGCAAGAGCCAGTCGGGGGCAGCCGCCAGCAGCCGCTCGAGCACCCCGAGCTCATCGTTCACAGCGATGCGCAGGGCCTGGAAGCTGCGGGTCGCCGGATGAATGCGCCCCCGCCGCGCATGGGGAGGGAAGCAGCCGGCAATCAGGTAGGCCAGCTCGGCGGTGGTCTGGCCAGCCCAGGGCCCCTGCTCCTTGATGCGGCGGGCGATGCGGCGCGACAGGCGCTCCTCGCCATAGGCGTAGATCAGATCGGCCAGCTCGCTCTCCTCGAGCCGATCGATCAGCGCCCCGGCGGTTTCCCCGGCCGTGGGGTTCATGCGCATGTCGAGGGGCCCCTCGAGCCGAAAGCTGAAGCCCCGCGCGGCCACATCGAGCTGGGGGCTGCTCACGCCCAGATCAGCCAGCACCGCCGCCACCGCCTGATCCGGGGTGTAATCGGCGAAGTTGCTGGCCACGATCGTCACCCGATCGGCATAGGGGGCGAGCACCTCGGCGGCGGCGGCGCGGGCGCTCGGGTCCTGGTCCAGCCCGATCAGGCGCAAACCAGGGTGGGCCTGCAGCAGCAGGCTGCTATGGCCGCCGCCGCCGAGGGTGCAGTCGAGCAGCACCCCGCCGGGGGGCAATTCGGCGAATCCCGCCAGCACGGCCTCGGCCAGCACCGGCAGATGCGCAAAGCCCTGGTCGCCGGCCGCGGAGTCACCCATTTCACGATCCTGGCGCCCCAGCACCACGCCGTCAGCAGAGGCCACGACGGTAGAATCGGCTCGGCTTTCTACCGTGCAGGCGGCGTCGGGAGGGCTCCCATGAGCATGAACATCAAGGACGAGCGCGTCCATGCCATGGCCAAGGAGCTGGCCGCCCGCCGCGGCACCACCGTCACCGATGCGGTGCGCCAGGCGCTGAAGGCCGCACTGGAGCGCCAGCCAACCCTCACAGCTGTGGACACGATCGAGGCCAGAAAAGCAGCCATCCGCGAGATCTGCGCCCGAGTGAGTGCCAGGCCCGAATGGCAGGGCCGCACCAGCCAGGAGCTTCAGGACGAGCTCTACGACGAGCACGGCCTGCCCAAATGAGCCGGTTGAAGCGCCAACTGGTGGTCGATCCATCGGCCCTCATGGCCCTGCTGCTTCAG
>VGPQ01000245.1 GCA_016882555.1 Cyanobacteria bacterium M_surface_7_m2_040 | reverse complement strand
GGTGCTGCACGACGGCACCCCCGTCGGCACCGTGACCAGCGGCAGCTGGTCGCCCAGCCTCCACAAGGGGATTGCCCTGGCCACCGTGCCAACGGCGCTGGCCAAACTGGGCACCGCCCTGAGCGTGGAGATCCGCGGCAAGGCCGAGCCGGCCACCGTGGTCAGGCGGCCCTTCTACCGGCGCTAGCGCCTAGAGCCAGCTGACCTGACCACTGCCAATGTCGAAGTAGGCGCCGCGCAGCACCGCACTCTTGGCCACCAGGGTGGATGCAGCGGCACGCACGTTGCCCTTGATCACCGCCTCCAGCCCCTCGCCGGGCTTGATGCTGGCGCGGATCGGCTGCACCAGGTCCTAGAGCAGGGGGGTCAGGGGGTTGGAGGCCATCGCCGCCTTGACGGCGCCGCAGGCGCTGTGACCCATCACCAGCAGCAGCGGCGTGCCCAGGACCGACACCGCGTACTCCATCGAAGCGATCGCATCGTTGAAGGCGGTGTTGCCAGCAATGCGCACCTGAAACAGCTCGCCAGAGCCACTGGCAAAGATCCAACTCGGGTCGACCCGGGAGTCAGCACACGAGAGGATCGCGGCAGAGGGCTTCTGGTCCTGGGCCAGGGCGGCCGGGTCGATCTGGCAGTTGTCGTTCCAGATGGCGTTCAGCTTCTGCATCCGCTGGCGCGGGGTGCCCGTACCCGACGCCGACACCCAGGCCTTGGCAAAGCGCCGATTGCCCTCCTGCAGCCGGCTCAGGGCATCGGCCGGGGTGCAGGCCTGCAGGCTGTTCAGCAACTGCTGGTCGTCGGCACCGGCAGCCAGGGCATGGTGCCCCGCCAGCGACGGAACCGCCGCGCCGGCCAGCAGCAGCCCGGAAGCGGCCAACAGATCACGTCGATTCATAGCCATCACGGCATGAACAGGGTTGACAACTGGGGCAACGCCCCGGAGTGCTGCTCGATGCCAAGCAAAAAGTAGGAAGGGCTGCTGGATCGCGCCACAGCACAGGGGCGCCGTGGGAAAATCGCCGATTCGACACCGGACCACAGCATGCGCAGCCACGGATGCGGCGACCTGCGCCAGGACGCCAGCGGCGCCAGCGTGCAGCTGTGCGGCTGGGTCGACCGGCGCCGCGACCACGGCGGCGTGATCTTCATCGACCTGCGCGACCGCAGCGGCGTCGTGCAGATCACCGTGGATCCTGAGCTGGCCGGCGCCGCCGGCATCACGGCCGACGCCATGGCCCAGGTGGTGGCCAGCGCCGAGCACCTGCGCAACGAAACCGTGCTGCAGGTGAACGGTGTGGTGCGCCCGCGGCCAGCCGAATCGCTCAACGAGAAGCTGGCCACCGGCGCCATCGAGGTGCTGGCCAGCGGCATCACCGTGCTCAACGCCGTGCGCGGCAACCTGCCGTTCCCGGTGTCGGTGCACGACGAGGAAAACACCCGCGAGGAGCTGCGCCTGCGCTACCGCTACCTCGATTTGCGCCGCGAGCGCATGGGGGCCAACCTGCGCCTGCGCCACCAGACCGTGCGCGCGATCCGCAGTTATTTGGAGGCCGAGGGCTTCATCGAGGTGGAAACACCGGTGCTCACCCGCTCCACCCCCGAGGGGGCCCGCGACTACCTGGTGCCCAGCCGCGTGTGCGGCGGGGAGTGGTTTGCCCTGCCCCAGTCGCCCCAGCTGTTCAAGCAGCTGCTGATGGTGGGCGGCCTGGAGCGCTATTACCAGATCGCGCGCTGCTTCAGGGATGAAGACCTGCGCGCCGACCGCCAGCCCGAGTTCACCCAGCTCGACATGGAGATGAGCTTCCTGGATCAGGAGCAGATCCTGGCGCTCAACGAGGGGCTGATCGCCCAAATCTGGAAGCAGGTCAAAGGCGTCGAGCTGCCGCGGCCCTTCCCGCGCATCAGCTGGCACGACGCCATGGAGCGCTACGGCACCGACCGGCCCGACACCCGCTACGGCATGGAGCTGGTGAACGTGAGCGACCTGGTGGCCGGCATGGGCTTCAAGGTGTTCAGTGGCGCCGTGGCGGCCGGCGGCAGCGTCAAGGTGCTGCCGGTGCCAGGCGGCAACGAGGCCCTGTCCAACGTGCGCATCAAACCCGGCGGCGATGTGTTCGGCGAGGCCCAGGCGGCCGGTGCCGGCGGTCTGGCCTTCATCCGCGTGCGCGAAGGGGGTGAAATCGACACCATCGGCGCCATCAAGGACAACCTGAGCGAAGAGACCAAGGCCGAGCTGCTTGCGCGCACCGGCGCGCAGCCCGGCACCCTGCTGCTGTTTGGCGCCGGCGACACCGCCACGGTCAACAAGGCCCTGGACCGGGTGCGGCAGTTTCTGGCCCGTGAACTGGGCCTGGTGAAGCCCGACCGCGAAAACGACCAGTGGAACTTCCTATGGGTGGTCGATTTCCCGATGTTTGAGTTCAACACCGACGAACACCGCTACGAGGCGCTGCACCACCCCTTCTGCGCCCCCAACACCGAAGACCTGGGAAGTGATCCGGCCGCCTGGGCCGACACCCTGCCGGGTGCCCGGGCCCAGGCCTACGACCTGGTGCTCAACGGCCTGGAGCTGGGCGGCGGCTCGCTGCGCATCCACAACAGCGACCTGCAGCGTCAGGTGCTGCAGACGGTGGGCCTGCCACTCGAGGAAGCCAATCAGCAGTTCGGCTTCCTGATGGACGCCCTCGACATGGGCGCCCCGCCCCACGGCGGCATCGCCTTCGGCCTCGATCGCATGGTGATGCTGCTGGCCGGCGAGGAGTCGATCAGAGACACGATCGCCTTCCCCAAGACCCAGCAGGCCCGCTGCCTGATGACCGGCGCCCCTGGCGCTGTGGCGGCCAAGCAGCTCGAGGAGCTGCACGTGGCCAGCACCTGGGATCCCGAGGCCGACTGAAGGATTGCACCGCTCGCGCTGTTGAAGGTGACCACCGTTGTGGCCAGCTTGCGAAGGGCTCACCCGAGCAGATCCCCCGACCAGTGATCGGGCTCTCGGCTCTGAATCCCAGCTCTGACTCTCAGCCCCGCTGCACAGCCCCATTCGGCGCCCGCTGCACAGATCTCTGGACCGTGCCAGGTATGGCGCAAATCAGGGACCTGCCTATCGACCTGGATTCTGAAGAGAACCGGGCAGAAGCGTCACCCGTCTCAGTTGGGTCGCAACAGTAAAAGGTTGACCATCAGCCGGCTGACGGATCCGTGGCCAA
>VGPQ01000244.1 GCA_016882555.1 Cyanobacteria bacterium M_surface_7_m2_040 | reverse complement strand
CCGACCCCAGTTACCGCGAACTCGCCAGCATTGACGTCTTCCCGCAGTGACGGTCCTGCAGTGACTCAGCGCACGAACAGCATCTCCTGGTAGGTGGGCAGAAAGGAACGCAATCAGAACTCAGTAATTGCAGTGCTTTTGGCCACCGCAAACGGCGGACTAGCGCAGTACATAGCGCAGAATCGCTATCCCTCCCGCATCCAAGCCGCCAGCATCCGGACCCGGTTCTCCTAAGTGACCAGGGCACCATCTACTGCATGCCCCCCCAGGCTTTGGGCGGACGGACCCGCATCGCCCGTTTCCCGTGCGAAGAACGGGCCGCTCAGCGCCGCGATCGGTTCTTCGCAGCTGAGCCGTGAATCCAAGCGCCTCTGCGCTGATGATGCAGGCAGTCACCGGGTTCCATGGCCGCTCTGCGCTGCCATTTGCTGATCGGCCCGCCCGCCAGTGGCAAGACCACGCTGGCGAGTCTTCTCGCCCCCTTGCTCAATGCAGACCTGCTCTCCACAGACCTGATCCGTGAGCAGCTCTATGGCGACCCCATGATTCAGGGCCATTGGCCCGAGGTGGAAGCACGGCTGCATGAGGCCATTGCCGCCAGCGTCGAGCGTGGCCGTGCAGTGCTGATTGATGCCACCCATGCCCGCCGACCCTGGCGATTGGCCCTAACCCAAGGCCTCGCCTTGCCCCAACCGGTGGAGTGGGTGGGTTGGTGGCTGCGCACCCCCCTCGAGGTGTGCCTGCAATGGAACCTGCTGAGGCCCAGACAGGTGCCAGAGCTGATTATTCGCCAGTTCGCTGCGGCGCTCAACGATCCACTGTTTGCGCCTGATCGCAGCGAGGGATTTGCGGCACTGGTGGAGTTTGACCCCTCCCTAGAGCCCGACCACGCCGCTGGCCTGCAGGCCGAGATCGTCCGCCTGGATCGCCGGATCGCCGCGGCCCGCAACAAAGACAGCGCTAAAGAGCGCCATGGCTATTCCCGTCTTCTGGATCTCGAGCGGCTGCTGTTTCTGCTCCAGCTGCTGAGCCGCTTCCCCGGTCTCACCGCCACCGATGCCGCCACCCGCGCCGAGCTGGAAGCGATCTGCAATCCCCTCCCGGAGGGGTCGATGGCCGAGCGCGCGGCTGCACTGCTCGCCCAGGCGCGTGGCAGCTGCTATGGCGATGCAGCAGCGATCGAGGCCGACCTGCAGTGGCTCAATAGTCAGGGATTCTTCAGCGCCGCTGCCGCCGAACGCGCGATTGAGCCCCCTGACTCCAGCCCGCAGCAACTGGAGAGCAGCCTAGGCGGCTGGCCCCAAATGGCGGATCGGCAGGTTTTCAGCCGGGTGTTCACCCTGCTGCGCCATCTGTTGCAGCACCCCTTTGATCGGCAGCCTGGTGTGCCATTGCCGGAGCATCTGATCGCCCAGCTTCAGGGTGCCTACATGCCTGGGGAAGCGGCAACCCTGCGCAAAGACATTGAACGGGTCCTGACGCCCTACGGCTTCCGCACCCGCAATGACAACGTCCGCCACGGCTATGGCCTCGGCACGGCCTTGCTGCCGGCCGCCCGCCTGCGGGAGGTGCACCAGGTGGTGGCCCAGGCCGCCTCAAGGCTGGGTGACCCCACAGCTCAAGATCTTCTGGCGGAGCTGGATGAGCGCCTGCGCTGGGGAGGGGTCTTGTGCAACGACGCGCCACCCCTGCGAGTCTTCGCCAACCGCTCGATCGTGCACCCCGACCTGGTGCGCCCTGACTCCCTGGCGGCCCCCGCCCGCGCCGAGAAGCTGGAGGAGGCGATTCTTCAAGGGCAACGGGTGCTGCTGGAGCGCTTTTCCGATGCGGCGCAATTTGGTGGCGAACCCACCCAGCCGATTCGTGTCTGGCCGATCCAACTGCTGTTTCACAACATCGGTTGGTACCTCGCCTATGAAGACGACGCCGTCGGGCGAGAGCGCGGCCTGATTCGCACGGAGCGCCTGGATCGCCTGGCGCTTCGCCAGGTGGATGCAGGCTTCACGCGGCCGGCTCAGCAGCGCGCCAACGGCGCCGAGCGCCTGGCTCGCTTGTTGGAGCTCAGCGGCGGGATCTACTTCGGTGAAGACCTGCAGGCCCAAGAGCAGCTCTGTATGGCGTCTCTCGAGCAGCTGCCTGCGTTGCTCACCACCGTGCGCTTTCGCTGCACGCCCCGTGTGTATCGCTTTTTGCGGGAGGGGCTGAAGCGCTACCCCCTGAGCCAGATGCGGCTCTCTAAGCCCCTCCCCGATGAAGCCTGGCGCCAACCAGTTGCCGCACCGGTGGTGCTGGAGCCGTTGGCGCAGGAGAGCCATCCCTATCCGGTGGAGATTGACCTGCCCCCCTGGACCCTGGCCCGTGATGTGGACTTCCGCCGCTGGCTGTTTGGCTATGGCGCCGAGGTGGTCATCGAAACACCGCAGGCCCTATGCGAGGAGCATCGGCGGCAGGCGGAGGCTGTGACGGCGCTATACGGCCCTTGAACCGGTTGTTCGCAGGAACATCGCCCCGCCAGCCGCCAACCCCCCTGAAGCTGGATGTACCTCGCCGCAGGCCCCATGGCTTCGTTGTTCGATCGGTTCCGCCGCGACGGCCGCTACCGCTTCCGCGCTGGGCGTTCGTTGGACCCCCACGAGGAGCTCCATCCCGAGATGGTGGGCCCTGAGGTGAGCGTGGGAGCCAGCGTTCCCAATACCCCCGAGGAGTTGATGGCCATGCAGCAAGGCGATCGCAGCGAGGCGCAACGCCCCGAGAAGCCCGAAAAGCCCAACAAGATCACGGCCAAGGTGAAACAGGTGCTCGACCTGATCCATGAGCTCGATACGACCCCGGGCGAGGATCAGCAGATCGCCCTCACCCTGGTGCGTGAGCTGGAAGACTTCCACGATAAAGTTGTGGCCGATCTTCAGGATGATCAGGATGCCAAACACAGCCAGATTGCCGCTTGGGCTGTGGACGCCGATCGCCTGATGCACTGCCGCATTTTTCTCGACAGCATTGATTTGGAGGTGGAGTGACCGTGCAAACCAGCCTTGCAGAGCGCGCCGAGGTGGTGGCCCGCACGGTGATCAGCCAGCAGGCTTTTTACCAATCCGAGCTGTGCACGGCTAATCAGAAACAGCTGCTGGAAACCATGGTTGGCGCGGCCATTTGGTACTTCCCGCAGTCGGATGAGCTTTGGACTGGCGCAATCTCCAGCGAAGCCCTCACGGCA
>VGPQ01000243.1 GCA_016882555.1 Cyanobacteria bacterium M_surface_7_m2_040 | reverse complement strand
CTTGTCATTGAAGGGAAGGCGCACAGGAGGCTGGATCAGGGGCGAACCTAGCTGAACAGCCCCCGGGCTCAAGCCCCTGCAGGCTTGGCCTCCGTGGCTTCGTCACAGAGCAGGGCCTGGCTGCGGACCTCGTCGCGGCGCAGC
Source organism: Cyanobacteria bacterium M_surface_7_m2_040 (assembly GCA_016882555.1). Lineage (GTDB taxonomy): Bacteria > Cyanobacteriota > Cyanobacteriia > PCC-6307 > Cyanobiaceae > RGUW01. Next base: position 3,075 of record VGPQ01000243.1, on the reverse strand, counting down.
ACCAGCACCGACAGCGGCGGCAGGCAGAGGTCGAGCGAGTTCTCATAGCCGTGAATCGACCATGGATCGGTGAACTTGCCGCCCAGGTTGCCCAGATTGCTGCCGCCGTAACGCTCGGCGTCGGTGTTGAACGCCTCTTCGTAGAAGCCCTCGAGCGGCACACCCACGCGGTAGTGGGAATGGCTTTGGGGGGTGAAATTCGCCACCACCACGAGCCAGCGGCCCGTGGCCCCCTCGCGGCGCATGAAGCTGATCACCGAGTGGCGGTTGTCATTGCAGTCAATCCACTGGAAGCCGTAGTCGCTGAAATCGTCGCCCCACAGCGCCCGCTCTGATTTGTAGAAGGCATTGAGGTCATCGATCATGCGCTGCAGCCCCAGGTGCGGCTCGTGCTGCAGCAGCTCCCACTGCAGATCACCCCAGACGTTCCACTCGGACCGCTGGCCGAATTCCATCCCCATGAAGATGGTCTTCTTGCCTGGGTGGGTCCACATGTAGGCCAGCAGGGCGCGCACATTGGCGAACTTCTGCCAGTCATCGCCGGGCATCTTGTGCAGCAGGTTGCTCTTGCCGTGCACCACTTCATCATGGCTGAGGGCGAGCATGAAGTTCTCGGTAAAGGCGTACCAGATCGAGAAGGTGACGTTGTTCTGATGAAACTGACGGAACCAGGGATCCAACTCGAAGTAATCGAGCATGTCGTGCATCCACCCCATGTTCCACTTGAGGTTGAAGCCCAGGCCACCGATGTTGGTCGGCTGGGTGACCATCGGCCAGGTGGTTGATTCCTCGGCGATCGACAGGGCTCCTGGGAAATGCTCAAAGAGCACATGGTTGGCCTGCTGCAGAAACTGCACGGCCTCAGTGTTTTCACGGCCACCATTGTCGTTGGGAATCCATTCCCCATCAGGACGCAGGTAATCGCGGTAGAGCATGGAGGCCACCGCATCGACGCGGATGCCGTCGATGTGGAACTCCTCAAACCAATAGACGAGGTTGGCAACCAGGAAGTTGCGCACCTCATTGCGGCTGTAGTTGAAGATCAACGTGCCCCATTCCTTGTGCTCACCGATGCGGGGATCGGCGTGCTCATAGAGATGGGCGCCATCGAAGAACGCCAGACCGTGGGCATCCTTGGGGAAATGGCCGGGCACCCAGTCAAGAATCACGCCAATGCCTTCGGCGTGGCAGCGGTCCACAAACGCACGGAACTCATCGGGGCTGCCGTAGCGGCTCGTGGGCGCATACCAACCGGTGACCTGATACCCCCAGGAGCCATCGAAGGGGTGCTCCGAAATCGGCAGCATCTCGATGTGGGTGAAGCCGCGGGCCTTCACGTAGGGAATCAGCTTGTCGGCCAGTTCCCCGTAGGTGAGCAAGCGTGCCCCAGGCTTGAGGTCGGCGGCGGGCACCGGTGGGCGCGGAGTGCCATCGGGCTCGATGTAGGGATCATCAGCGGCCGCATGCATCCAGCTGCCCAGGTGCATCTCGTAGACGGCGATCGGCTGCTCGAGCGGATTGCTGTTGTCGCGCTCACCCATCCAGCCGCGATCACTCCAGGGGTAACGGCCCTGGTCCATCGGCTCGACCACCGAGCCATTGGCCGGGCGCACCTCATGGCGAAACCCGTAGGGATCAGCCTTCTGGTAGCAGTGCCCCTGCTGGGTGCGGATTTCATATTTGTAGATCTCGCCGGCAGCAAGACCGGGGATGAACAGCTCCCAACAGCCCCCCAGACGGCTCTGCATCGGGTTGAGGCGGCCATCCCAGCCGTTGAACTGACCCAGCACCGCCACGCTGCGGGCATTGGGTGCCCACAGACAGAACATGACGCCAGACACACCGTCGCGCTCGGTGAGGTGGGCGCCCATCTTGCGCCAGATGTGATGGTGGTTGCCCTCGGCAAACAGCAGCCGATCGAGCTCCCCCATCCACTCCTCGCGGAAGGCCCAGGGGTCGTGCTGGATGTGTTCGATGCCGCCGCGCCGCACCCGCAGCTGATAGCCGCTGCCAGGGTTGCTGTCGAGCCGGGCCTCGAACACCCAGGGATGATTCGGGGTCTCGAGACGGATGGTCTGACCGCCGCTCAGCAGCTCGACCCATTCGGCATCGGGCATCCACACCCGCACCACCCAACCGCCGTCGTCGAGGGGCTGGGGACCCAGCACGGCAAAGGGATGGTCGTGACGGCAGTCGGCCAGGCGGTGGGCGTCCTCAACCATCCAGTCGAGGCTCAGGCTGGCCATGGGTGTGCAGCATCAGAACCGGGAGCTTAAGCCGGTCTTGTCACCATCAACGCGGATTGACCACTGCGGGTTCATTGGGAAAGTCAAGCCCGGTGATCTGGTTGCGGTCATCCAGGATCACAAACAGGGTGTCGGCCAAGCGGGTGAACTCCAGATTCACCAGCACAATCCGCACCCCTTCGGAGCGCTCGGCCTCGACGATGCGGCGCAGGCGCACGAAATTGCCCGTCTCCCGTTGCAGGTTGAGCCACTTGCCCTGAAGGGCCTGAGGCGAGATCTCATTTTGCAGCGTCAGGCTGAGGAAACTGCGGGCCTGAACGAACTGACCATTGATCACGGCCGTGGTGAAATCACGAGCCACCTGGGTCGAGGATTCGGCTGATTCATCGACCTGATAGGCCACCAACTGACCCTGGTTGTTGATGATCAACACCACCGCCACAGCTCCCTTGCTGGTTTGCAGCTGGGCATCGACTGTGGCGTTGCGCAGCCCAGCATCAACCGAGGTGATCCGCCAGCTCAAGATCTTGGGCTGGCGCGCCATGTTGCGCGCCACCAGGGCGGGGCTTGTGGCGGCTTTGAGGTCGTCAGAAAAGAGCTGAAAACGGGCCTTTGCGTCACCGTTCTGAATGACATCAAGGATCGTCTCAGCAGCAGCGGCAGCTTTAGCGACTCCCATCCCAGTGGCCTGTGCGGCCTTGGGCTGTGCCTGCACTGGGGCCTGGCTGGGACCGAAGCTGGTCACCACGCCAGCCATGGCGATCCCCACTGCCACCGCCAATCCACGCTGAAGCGAGCGGTGTTGCATCGAACTCCGGTATAGAGCGCG
>VGPQ01000242.1 GCA_016882555.1 Cyanobacteria bacterium M_surface_7_m2_040 | reverse complement strand
TTCATCAAGGGCATTGAATTTCGGTTCCACCCGGATCCCGATCACGCTGCTGGGGCGCACCACCAGATACTCACCCTCCATCTCGCTGAGGGGCACATTCACGAAGGCGTCGGCTGCCGAGGCGGTGAGCACCCCGCCATACCACTGCTGAAACGCCTCCAGGGTCGGGAACGACACGGTCTCACTCTGACCGCCATTCAGATGCAGATGGATGGCGTAGCGACGCGGGGTGCGGGCCATGGCTCGTCAACACGTTGACCACAGGATGCCCCAGGTTCAGAGGTTTGCGCCAGCGATCCCTGAAGCAGCCGGCGTCGGCACACCAGCTGGGGCGGCAGGGTGGCCGGGGCATACAACGGATGCCGCGGCTGCCCCTGGGCGGTCAGACCCAACACCAGCAGGGGCACGCCGGGTGCTGCCTCCCCCAGCAGATCCAGCACCGCCCGGTCACGGCCCCGCCAGCTGCCCTGGTTGCCCCAGGCGAGCCAAGCGGCAACACCGCCGGTAGTCAGCACAGTGCGCAGCCAGCGGTCGTTCTCGCTGCCCACCGGATCGGGGCAGCGCCTCAACACGGCCGGGTTGGGAGTGATGCGGGCATGCAGATTGAGCAGGGTCAGCGAGCCGTAGCCCCAACGCTGCGCAAAACCCACGATCCGCCTCAGGGTCGGATCGTCGCGCTGAGCATCGGCCCGCGACGGGTTCAGGCCGATGACCAGCAAACGCGGCCACAGAGGCTGCCATTGACGCCGAAGCCACCAGCGGTACTGCCCGCAGGCGCTGAAGCCGGCATCACCTGTCATGGGCGTGCGCCATCAACACAACCGCTCCTAACCTGGATCCATGGCTACTCTGGCCGCCATACGCGCGCAGAAGCGCGCCCAGCGCCTGGCGCAGCTACGCCAGGGTGCCAGTGAGGCGGCGCGTGCCCATCCCAACGGCCAGGTGTGGCTATTCGGCTCGCTGGCCCGCGGCGACTGGGATGCCTACTCAGATGTGGACCTGTTGGCCATCGCGCCCAGCCAAGAGCAGGCCGAAGCCTTAGCCGATACCCTGCTGGAGCTTGGCCTGGGCGATGACGTGCTGGCCCTGACCACCCAGCAATGGGAGCAGCACACCACGGGCGATGATCCCTACTGGCGGGCCATCGGCCGCGATGCCCTGCGCCTGGATGGGCCATGACCCCCAGAGCCAGCGCCTGGATGCTGCAGTCCAGCAGCGATCTTGAGGCGGCCAAAACCCTGGCCCAGGCAGGATTTCACGCCCATGCCTGTTACACCGCGAGCCAAGCCGCCGAAAAAGCTCTGAAAGCACTTGTGGTGGCCGCAGGCCTGACGCCTCCCTACAGCCACTCCCTGGAACGGTTGGTGGATCTGCTCAAAGCCCAGGGGCTGGCCACCGAAGCCTTTGAGCCACTGCATCTCAAAGCGCTGACGCGCATGAACAGCCAGAGCCGCTACCCGTCAGCCGACGAAGCACCCGCCGACCTGTTTGATGCCAACGACAGCCAGCAAGCCCTGACCACCGCGGCCAGGGTGGTCGAAGCCGCCTCAGCGCTTCTGGCAGGCTAGGGAGCCCTTGAGCAGTGCACCAGTGGCGGCGCCGCAAACCTCCAGCGAGCCCCTGGCCACCGCAACCAGCAACACGGGCAATGGCAGCAAACCCCTGCTGCTGCTGATCGACGGCCATTCGCTGGCCTTCCGCAGCTTCTACGCCTTCAGCAAGGGGGGCGACGGCGGCCTCAGCACCAAAGCCGGCGTACCCACCAGCGTCACCTACGGCTTCCTCAAGGCCCTGCTCGACAACTGCAAGGGACTGCGGCCCCAGGGGCTGGTGGTGGCCTTCGACACGGCCGAGCCCACCTTCAGGCACGAGGCCGATGCCGCCTACAAGGCCCACCGCGACGAAGCGCCCGAGCACTTCTTCGCGGATCTAGACAACCTGCAGCAGATCCTCAAAGAGAGCCTCGACATCCCGCTGGCGATGGCTCCGGGCTACGAAGCCGACGACGTGCTGGGCACCCTGGCCAACCGGGCCGCCAACGAGGGTTGGCGGGTGCGCATCTTGTCGGGCGATCGCGACCTGTTCCAACTGGTGGACGATCAGCGCGACATCGCTGTTTTGTACATGGGCGGCGGCCCCTATGCCAAAAGCAGCGGCCCCATCGAGATGCGCCGCGAGGGCGTGATCGCCAAGCTCGGCGTCACCCCTGAGGAGGTGGTCGACCTCAAGGCTCTCACCGGCGACACCAGCGACAACATCCCCGGTGTGCGCGGCGTCGGCCCCAAAACGGCGATCACCCTGCTTCAGGCCCACAGCGATCTTGACGGGGTGTACCAGGCCCTCGAGCAACTGCAGGCCGCCGGCCCCAAGGCCAAGGACCCCAAGGGCGCCCTCAAAGGGGCCTTGCTCGAGAAACTCGCCATCGGCAAAGACGACGCCTACCGCTCGCGCCATCTGGCCGAGATCCTGATCGACATTCCTCTGCCCGAAGAGCCCAGGCTCGAACTCGGCAGCGTCAACGCCGCTGCTCTTGCGGCATCGCTCGAAGAGCTGGAGCTGTTTTCGCTGGCCAAACTGGTGGGCACCTTCGCCCAGCTGTTCTCGGCCACGGCGCCGGAACCCAGCGATGCCGCCAACCCCGCAGGCGCCGCGGCGATCACAGCCACCCGCGAGGGCACCAGCATTGCCACCCTCGATCGCGAAGCGACCGCCGCAGGCTCTGCTGCGCCCTCAGCGGCCCCGCCCGAGCTCAGGCCCCAGCTGATCACCACCGCGGCTGGCCTCGAGGCCCTGATGGCACGGATGCTGGCCGCAACCAACCCTTCCCAGCCGGTGGCCCTCGACACCGAAACCACCAGCCTCAACCCCTTTAGGGCCGAACTGGTGGGCATCGGCCTGGCCTGGGGTGAAGGCCCAGCCGATCTGGCCTACATCCCGATCGGCCACCAGAACCCAGCTGACGTTGAGCCCGCGCACACAGGCTCAGCACTGATCACCAATCACCCAACCGCCTCAGGCGATCTGACCTCCGTTCTGCCTGACTCAGATCAGCCAGCGTTCCAGCAGCAGAGCCTTGATGCAGCTGCTTTCGATGGATGTACATCTGGTCAAACAGCCTCAGGGCCCAAATCAGCCGAGGCGACCGCCGCCCCCCGGCAACTGCCGCTGGATCAGGTGCTCACCGCTCTGGCCCCCTGGCTCGCGAGCGCCGCGCAACCCAA
>VGPQ01000241.1 GCA_016882555.1 Cyanobacteria bacterium M_surface_7_m2_040 | reverse complement strand
GCAGCAACAGCGCATCAGCGGCAATCAGCAGCAGCCGGCGACGCCGGGGCGACAGCCACAGCAGTTGGGTGGTGACGGTACGAATGGGCATCAAAAAAGACCCCACCGCTGGCTGCGGCAGGGGAAGGAGTTAGGGCTAAACACGTTCGGCAAGCTCTGCGGCTACGAGCTCCAGGAATCGCCGGTTGAGGGGTGTGGGGTTAAGCCAGACCAGTGCTCCCGCTCGAAGCGCTCGAGCCTGGCGTTGCTCGCTGCGAGCCGCGCGTTCTCTTTCTTCAGCTGCTCGATCGCTTTCCTCTCTTGCAAAATCCTCTGCTCGAGCTCGTATTGCCTCACTCCTTTGTCGATCGTTGGATGCCAGTTGAGCTTCTGCAAAAGCTGCCGCCACCGCGGCAGCGATGCAAGGAATTCCTGCTTGCTGCGGTAAGTCGACGGAAGCGGCTCCCAGGATCGAGACATGGTCATATCCAGCAAAGAGCGTGATCAGGGCGAGAAGGATCGCGGCGAAAAACGTGATCCAGCCTTGTCGGTCAAGTCCGCAGACCACGTTAGCGAGCTCAAACCCTGGATCCAGGCTGTCCGTGTGGAGCTGCAAGGGCATCCGTGGAATCACGGAACCGGCAGAGTCGCACCCGAAGGCTTGAAGGAACTCCCCCTCGGATCCGTGAGCAGCTGCAGCCCCAGAGGCCGCACTCCACCCGTTTGAGGGCAACGGTCTGCAGCACCAACCAACCGCCAGCGGCGCTCACAAGGCCACCCACCCGAGCACCGCGACAAGGAAAAACGCAACCACGGGAAACGTAAAAGCATTATGGGCATAAAGACATACAGAACTCACAAAAAAGCAGCAACTCATGTCCACAACCCTTCCAACGCCTCACGCACCACCGCGTTGTCGTAGCAAGCCAGGGGCTCCGCTATGTGTTCCAGCCAGATCTGCAGCGGCTGCCGCGGCAGCATCACCGCCTCCGCAAGCGGTTCCCCCTGCAACAGCGGCCGATCAAAGCTCAGCTCTGGCTCCGCAGCGATCAGCTGTTGGCCTGCCTAAACGGAAGCAGAACCCAGAAGCTGATCAATGAACGCCTCAGCCAGCCGTTCGCGCAGCCAGGACTCCGCTGGCGAGCTAGCCGTGGCCGCTCTGGTGGCTTGCGGATCAAACACGGCGGGCAAGCGCCACACCTGCACGGGGCAGGAGGGATGGCAGGCGGCCCACTGGGCCACCAGAGCTTCCGCGGCAGCCAGGCTTGATCCAGCCACACCCTGGTGTTGGGCGGCCAGGTGGCTGCTGAGGACCACCAGGGGCACACCGGACTCAGGCAGGGCGTCCAACAACTGCTGGGTGGCCTGGATGTTGCGGCGCACGGCGGCGCAACTGTTGGTCTGCAGCAGGGCTTCCGATAGCACGGTGTCGCCGTGGATCAGCTACTGGATGCCGCAGAGGTCTGGCAAGGCAGGAGACGATTTCGTGCTCCACCACTGCAGCTCCGCAAGGCCATCGAGGGGGTCACACAACACAACCTGCCCGAGTTGGCGGCGGAGCAGGCAACGCTGAACGTCAAGCTCCCGCCGCCGCATCCACGCCAGAGGGGACTTCCGTTACTCCCCCAGGCTCCCCGCCCCTCTTCCACTCCGGCACCAACCCCGCCAGCACCCCCAGCGCCGCCTCCACATCCTGCCGCCCGATCGCCATCTCCAGCGCAGCAATCTGCGGCCACAACTGATCCGGCGGCACCGCCCGTTCCCGCGCCCGATAGATCAACGGGTGCGCTGTGGCCTCGCTCTCCGCATCAATCAACAGCTCCTCATACAGCTTCTCCCCAGGACGCAGGCCGGTGCACACGATCTCGATATCCCCACCGGGATTGGAGGCATCCCGCAGCGACAACCCGCTCAGCCGCACCATCTGTTCAGCCAGGGCCTTGATGCGCACCGGTTCGCCCATATCCAGCAGAAACACATCGCCGCCCTCCGCCAACGTGGCTGCCTGGAGCACCAGCTGCGAGGCCTCCGGAATGGTCATGAAGTAGCGAATAATCTCAGGGTGGGTGAGCGTGATCGGGCCGCCCGCAGCGATCTGCTGGCGGAACAGGGGCACCACCGAACCGGATGAGCCGAGCACGTTGCCAAAGCGCACCATCGCCAGACGCGTCTCGGGCCGGCGCCCCTGCTCGAGCGCTGCTGCGGCGAGCTCCTGCGCCTGGGCTTGCACCACCAGTTCCGCCACCCGTTTACTCGCACCCATCACATTGGTGGGACGCACCGCCTTGTCGGTGGAGATCAACACCACCTGTGCCGCACCGCAACGGCACGCTGCCTCACACACCACCTTGGTGCTCAGCACATTGTTGGCCAGCCCTGCCAGCGGGTTGGCTTCCACCAGCGGCACGTGCTTATACGCCGCCGCATGAAACACCACATCCACACCGTGCTCGGCAAAGCAGCGCTCCACCAGCGCCGCATCCGTAGCACTGCCGAGGACAGGCACCAACTCCACACCAGCTGGCAAGACGCCACTCAGCTCCTGGTGGATCGCATACAAACTCGGCTCACTGCGCTCAACCAGCAGCAAGCGTTTGGGCATCAGCCGCAGGATCTGCCGGCACAATTCCGAGCCGATCGAGCCACCGGCGCCACTCACGCACACGCTGGCGCCGCGGATTCCCGGGCCGAGCAGGTCCACCTGCGGCGGCACCGCATCACGGCCCAGCAGTTCCTCGATCGCAATCGGCCGCAGCGCATCAATGCGGGCTCGGCCGCTGGTGATCTCCTCCACCGACGGCACCTGCAGCACAGGGATTCCGAAGTCCTGCAACGCATCCACGATCTGGCGCCGACGACTGCGGCTCAGCGTGGGGATCGCCAGCAACACCTGATCAAGATCACACGCCCTCTCGCGCAGGATCTGGGGCGGCTGGATCGGCACACCGTTGATGTCGCGGCGCCAGAGCGACGGAGCATCATCCAGAAACAGCTCCACGCTGTGGCTGCCGGCCAGGCGCAGCGCAGCGGCCAGCTGCACACCGGCGGCGCCAGCGCCGTAGATCGCCACACGCGTCAGCGCATGCCGCGGTTTGTTCTGCAAACTCAGCAGCACATCGCGCAGACCAAAGCGCACCGCACCGGTGAAACCGGTGAGCAACAGCCACAGCAAGAGCCAACTGCTACGCGGCGGCAGGGGCAGCTGCAGCAGGCCGCCGCAAGCGAACAGCAACAGCACGAGCAGGC
>VGPQ01000240.1 GCA_016882555.1 Cyanobacteria bacterium M_surface_7_m2_040 | reverse complement strand
CATCCCCAGCACCAGAAAGGGCTGGGCACTGGCCTGATATTTGACGTCGAAGGCCACCGGATCGCGCAGCAGCCAGATGTCCTGGAAGGTCATCTGCGGCACGATCAGCAGCACCAGCAACACCGCTGCAAAGTGCTGGCCGATGGCGATCAGCACCGCCACCATCGCCAGCTGAAACAGATCGATCATGCCGGCGCTGATCCAGCTGGCCTTCTGAATGCCGAACACCACCGGCAGGCTCTGCAGCCCCAGGGTGCGATCGCCTTCAACGCTCTTGAAGTCGTTGACCACGGCAATGCCCAATCCCGCCAGCGAATAGGCCAGGGTGAGCAGGGCGGTGGTCCAGGTGAGCTGGCCAAACAGGGCCTGGCCGGCCCACCAGGGCAGGGCGATGTAGCTGGCGCCCAGGGCGTAGTTGCCCAGCCAGCCGTTCTGCTTGAGCTTGAGCGGCGGCGCTGAGTAGATGAAGCTCACGAATGAGCCACCCAGGGCCAGCAGCAGCAGCACCGGGGTGCTGTGGCCGGCCCACACATCGAGCCCATAGGCCACGCCCAGGCCCGCCAGCAGCAAAATCCAGATCTGGGCCTTGACCTGGCCCAGCGGGATCGCCCCCGAGGGGATCGGCCGGTAGGGCTCATTGATCGCGTCGATCTCGCGGTCGTAGTAGTCGTTGATGGTCTGGGTGTAGCCCGCCAGCAGCGGCCCGCTCATGACCATGCAGGCCACCGAGGCGAGCACATCCCCGAGGTGCCACTGGAAGTGACCCGAGGCTGCGGCACCGCAAATCACGCCCCAGATCAGCGGGATCCAGGTTACCGGCTTCATCAGCTGCAGCCGGATCTTCCAGATGTTGCTGGTCTCAGCAGCACCCTTCATGCCCAGCAGCTGACGCGCTGACGCGCCGCTGGCGGCCTCGGGATTGGGGCTGTTGGTCAAGGCTGGCGGCTCAGGCGGGCGTGATTTCGTCGTCGAAGAACCAGGCCTTGGCGCCGTTGGCCAGCTGCACCACCACGCCGATGCCCTTGCCATCGACGGTGCGGAAGCCGGTCACCGTGGCGGTGGCGTCGGCCTTGAGGGCTTCGACCATCTCGGCGGGGATGCGGTCGCGCACCCGCGTGATCCGCACCTTGGCACCGATGGTGATGCTGGCTGGGGTGGCAGCCTGGGACATGGCCGGCGCGACTGGAAAGTGGCGCCACCTTAACCCTCCTTGAACCCCTACCAGCGCTGGCTGCGGCGCTGAATCTGCCGATGGTTGCCAAACGGATCATTCCCTGCCTTGACGTGGCTGAAGGCCGGGTGGTCAAAGGGGTCAACTTCGTGGGGCTGCGCGATGCCGGCGACCCGGTGGAGTTGGCCTGCCGCTACAGCGCCTCCGGTGCCGATGAGCTGGTGTTTCTCGACATCGCCGCCAGTCACCAGGGCCGGGCCACCCTGGTGGAGTTGGTGCGCCGCACCGCCGAGGCGGTGACGATTCCGTTCACCGTCGGCGGCGGCATCGGCAGCGTCGAGGGCATCACCGAGCTGCTGCGCGCCGGTGCCGACAAGGTGAGCCTCAATTCGTCGGCCGTGCGCGAGCCCGAGCTGGTGGCCCGCGGCGCCGAGCGCTTCGGCTGCCAGTGCATCGTCGTGGCCATCGATGCCCGCCGGCGCCCGGTTGCTGCGGATCTGCCCCCAGGTTGGGACGTGTTTGTGAAGGGGGGCCGGGAGAACACCGGCCTGGATGCGGTGGCCTGGGCCCGGCGGGTGGTGGGTCTGGGGGCGGGCGAGATCCTGCTCACCTCGATGGATGGCGACGGCACCCAGGCCGGCTACGACCTGGAGCTCACCCGCGCCGTGGCCGATGCGGTAGAGGTGCCGGTGATCGCCTCGGGCGGTGCCGGCTGCATCGACCACATCGCCGCCGCTCTCGACCCGGGGCCTGCCGGGGGCCATGCCTCCGCGGCCCTGCTGGCCTCGCTGCTGCACGACGGGGTGCTCACCGTGGAGCAGATCAAGGCCGATCTGCTGGCGCGCGGGCTGCCGATCCGGCCGGCGCTGCAGGCGGTCTGATCGCGGCGGCCCCACTCTGCTCGTTACATTGCGTTGCATCAGATCATGCGCTTGTTCGGCCTGCGGTGACTGCTCTGCTTCTGCTGCCGCCAGCTGTTCTCACCCCTCTTGCCTTGCTGCTGGTGGTGGTGATCGTGTCGCTGGTGGCCTGGGCGCTGCAGCTGATGCAAGCCGCCACCGACCGGCAGGAGTTTTCGTTGATGCTCGCCGGTTGCATGGTGTGCTCGGCAGCGGTGGGCCTGGCCACGGTGATGGTGATCACCTTCACCAGCCCGGCGCGGCTTGATGCCCAGGGCCTGGCGTTGTTGCAGGCTGCAGCCGGTGCCGCTGTGGAGCTGCCCAGCCTGTGAGCGGCTTCAAACCCGGCGACGCAACGGCGGTTCAGGATCTGTTTGAAGCCATTGCCCCCCGCTACGACCAGCTCAATGACCTGTTGAGCCTGGGCCTGCACCGGCTCTGGAAGCGCCAGGCCATCGCCTGGGTGGCGCCCCAGCCAGGCCAACGCTGCCTCGATCTGTGCTGCGGCACGGGCGACCTGGCCCTGCTGCTGGCGGCCCGGGTGCGCCCTGGCGGGCAGGTGCTGGGGCTCGATGCGGCCGCCGCTCCCCTGGCGGTGGCGGCCCGCCGGGCCAGCCTGCAGCCCTGGTTGCCGCTGCAGTGGCAGCAGGGTGATGCCCTGGCCACCGGCCTGGCCGATGGCTGGGCCGACGGGGCAGTGATGGCCTACGGCCTGCGCAACCTGGCGGATCCTGCGGCCGGGCTGGCCGAGCTCAGGCGGGTGCTGCGCGCGGGCGGCCGTGCGGCGGTGCTCGATTTCAACCGTCAGCAGCGGGTGGCGGCGTTTCAGCGGCTCTACCTGCGGCGTGTGGTGGTGCCCGTGGCGCGCCGCGCCGGCCTGGAGCAGCATTACGCCTATCTCGAGGCCAGCCTGGAGCGCTTTCCCACCGGTCTTGAGCAGGAACGGCTGGCGCGTGCGGCAGGCTTCAGCCAGGCCGCCCACCACCCTCTCGCCGGTGGCCTGATGGGTCTGCTGCAGCTGGTGGCCTAAGCGGCGCTGGCCCTTGCGCTCAGCTCGCCACCACGCGGTTGCGGCCGGCAGCCTTGGCGGCGTAGAGGTTCTGGTCGGCCTGCCGCAGCAGCGCCTCGATCTGATGCTGCTGCAGCTCGTCGGCCGGGGCCG
>VGPQ01000239.1 GCA_016882555.1 Cyanobacteria bacterium M_surface_7_m2_040 | reverse complement strand
CCCTCCTCCAGCAGATCGCCGCAGATGCGGATTGCCGGCGTTTCGCGCGTGTCGTTGGTGTCGGCCTTGAAGGCAAAACCGAGCACCGCAATGCGTTTGCCCGTCACCGTGCCAAACAGCTGCCGCACCACCAGCGCGCTGATGCGGTGCTGCTGCCAGGCATTGAGATTGACCACCGCCTCCCAGTAGTCGGCCACCTCGCTCAGGCCGTAGTGGCGGCACAGGTACACCAGATTGAGGATGTCTTTCTGAAAGCAGCTGCCGCCAAAGCCCGGGCCCGCTTTCAAAAACTTGCCGCCGATGCGGCTGTCGGCGCCGATCGCCCGAGCCACCTCGCGCACATCGGCCTCGGTGGCCTCGCACAGCGCCGCGATGCTGTTGATCGAGCTGATGCGCTGGGCCAGAAAGGCATTGGCCGTGAGCTTGGAGAGCTCACTGCTCCACACATTGGTGTGCAGAATGCGCTCCGCCGGCACCCAGTGGCCGTAGATGGAGGCCAGGGCCTCGATCGCCGCCGGATCCTCGCCGCCGATCAGCACCCGATCCGGCGCCTCCAGGTCGCTGATCGCCGTGCCCTCGGCCAGAAACTCGGGATTGGAGAGGACCGAAAAGCTCTTGCGCCCCGCGGGGGTGTCGCCCTCGGCCGCGCCCAGGATCGTCTGAATCACCGCTGCGGTGCGCACTGGCAGGGTGCTCTTCTCGACCACGATCGTGTGGCCCCGCGCCGCCGCCGCCACCTGCCGCGCCGAGGCCTCGATCCAGCGCAGGTCGCTGGCCTGCCCCGCCCCGATGCCCTTGGTTTTGGTGGGTGTGTTGACCGACAGAAACACCATGTCAGCCGCCGCAATCGCGCCGTCGACATCGGTCGAAAAGTGCAGATTGCGCCCCCGGCAGCGGCCCACCACCGCATCGAGCCCCGGCTCATAGACCGGCAGCCGGCTCAGATCAGCAGCGTTCCAGGCATCGATGCGCGCCTGGTTCAGATCCACCACCGTGACCTGCAGACCCGGGCAGCGATCGGCGATCACCGCCATCGTCGGCCCGCCCACATAGCCGGCCCCGATGCAACAAATGCTGCGAATCTCCATGGCCCCGCTCATCAAACCTGACCTCCCTGCGCCAACTGCTCCCGGAAATAAGCAATCGTTGGCTCTAGGCCCTGCTCCAGCGGGATCGTGGGCTGCCAGCCCAGCTCCTGCTGCGCCAGCTCGATCACCGGTTGGCGTTGCAGCGGGTCGTCCTGCGGCAAGGGTTTGCAAATCAGCTCGAGCCCTGGGTTGATGCGATCCCTGACCCGCTCGGCCAGCTGACGAATCGTGAACTCGCCGGGGTTGCCCAGGTTGATCGGGCCGGTGTGGTCACCGTTCATCAGCCGGATCAGCCCATCCACCAGGTCGTCCACATAACAGAACGAACGGGTCTGGCTGCCGTCGCCATACAGCGTCAAGGGCTCACCACGCAGCGCCTGCACGATGAAATTGCTCACCACGCGGCCGTCGTTGGGCAGCATGCGCGGCCCGTAGGTGTTGAAGATCCGCGCCACCCGGATCTCCACCCCTTGCATGCGCCGGTAGTCGAAGCACAGCGTCTCGGCGATGCGCTTGCCCTCGTCGTAGCAGCTGCGGATGCCGATCGAGTTGACGCAGCCCCGGTAGCTCTCAGGCTGCGGATGCACCTCGGGGTCGCCGTACACCTCCGAGGTGCTGGCCAGCAACAGCCGCGCCCCCACGCGCCGGGCCAGGCCCAGCATGTTGTAAGTGCCCAGAAAGCTGGTCTTGGCCGTCTTGATCGGGTTGTGCTGGTAATGCACCGGCGAGGCGGGGCAAGCCAGGTGCCAGATCCGGTCCACCTCGAGGCTGATCGGCTCGGTCACGTCGTGCCGGATCAGTTCAAAACGCGGATGGCCCATCCACTGGGCCACATTTACTTTACGCCCGGTGAAGTAGTTGTCGAGGACGATCACCTCCTCGCCCGCCTGCATCAAGCGGTCCACCAGGTGCGAACCCACAAACCCAGCTCCGCCGGTGACCAGATTGCGCATCATCAAAGCCGCACCGCCTCACGGTCGCGCGCCAGCTCGGCCGCGAAACCGGCATAGGTGCTGACCAAACCCTCGCGCAGGCCGATCCGCGCCTGCCAGCCCAGCGCCGCCAGGCGGCTCACATCGAGCAGCTTGCGCGGCGTACCGTCGGGCTTGCTGGCATCCCAGGTGATGGCCCCGTCAAAGCCCACGACCGCGGCCACGGTCTCGGCCGCCTCGCGAATGGTCACATCGACGCCCGTGCCCACATTCAAGTGATTGAGGGGGCCCAGGTCTTCGCCGTTGGCACCGGTGCCCCGGGGTGCATCGGCAGCACCAGGATCCCAGTTCTCCAGGGCAAACACCGCCGCCTCGCCCAGATCGTTAACATGCAGGAACTCGCGCATGGGGGTGCCGCTGCCCCAGCAGTTCACTGACGCCGCGCCAGCCTCTTTGGCCTCGTGGAAGCGGCGGATCAGCGCCGGCAGCACATGGCTGCCGGTGGGGTGATAGTTGTCGCCCGGCCCGTACAGGTTGGTGGGCATCAGGCTGATCGCATCGAAGCCGTGCTGCCGGCGCAGCGCTTCGCACAGCTTGAGCCCGGCGATCTTGGCGATCGCGTACCACTCGTTGGTGGGCTCGAGCGGCCCGGTCAGCAGCGCCTCCTCACGGATCGGCTGGGGGGCGAACTTGGGATAGATGCAACTACTACCCAGAAACAGCAGCCGCCGCACACCGCTGCGCCAGGCCGCCTCAATCACGTTGTTCTGAATCTTGAGGTTCTCCAGCAGAAAGTCGGCCGGATAGGTGGCATTGGCATGGATACCGCCGACCTTGGCGGCCGCCAACACCACCACAGCCGGGCGCTGAGCCTCAAACCACCGCTCCACAGCACCCTGATCAAGCAGGTCGAGCTGGTCGCGGACGGCCGTTAAGAGCTGGTCATAGCCAGCGCGCTGCAGGGCCCGGCAGATGGCGCTGCCAGCCATGCCCCGATGCCCGGCGACAAAGATCCGATCAGCTGGGTTGATGAGCAAGGTCATGAAAGCTGCAGCCAATTGAGGCCGGCAAAACGGCCAAAGTCGTTGTCAAAACTCACCAACCGCCAGCCGTTGGCCACCGCCAGTGAAGCCAGATAGGCATCGGTGCAAAGCCGCGGAGGGACATCACCTTGGCGCAGGAAGGCATGAAAGACATCCCAGCCGCTGCTCTGGGGGCACCCCATGGCCACCCCGGGCTGGGCGC
>VGPQ01000238.1 GCA_016882555.1 Cyanobacteria bacterium M_surface_7_m2_040 | reverse complement strand
CGCGTTGGGTGGCAACGGCGACCGTTTGCGGGATCGGTTGAAGCCCTGAGGGCCCAACCAACACGGCGGATTGCGACACTACAGGGATGACCCAGGCGAACCCGTCCGAATCCGCCACGCAGCTGACCCCAGCTGATTTTGTGCAGCGGGTGCTGCGGGCCCGGGTCTACGACGTGGCGATCGAAACCCCTCTCGAGCGCGCCCCCAACCTCTCGAGCCGACTGGGCAACACGGTCTGGCTCAAACGCGAGGACCTGCAGCCGGTGTTCAGCTTCAAGCTGCGCGGTGCCTACAACAAAATGGTGGCCCTGGGCCCGGCCGAACTCGCGCGCGGCGTAATTGCGGCCAGCGCCGGCAACCATGCCCAGGGCGTGGCCCTGGCAGCCCAGACGCTGGGTTGCCGCGCCGTGATCGTGATGCCGGTCACCACCCCCGAAGTGAAGGTGCAGGCCGTGGCGGCCCGCGGTGCCGAGGTGGTGCTCCACGGTGACACCTACGACGCGGCCTGTGCTGAAGCCCTCCGGTTGGCGGCCGAGAGCGGCCTGAGCTTCATCCACCCGTTTGACGATCCCGACGTGATCGCCGGCCAGGGCACCATCGCCCTGGAGTTGGTGCGGCAGTGCTCCCAGCCTCCGGATGTGGTCTATGTGGCCGTGGGCGGCGGCGGCTTGATCGCCGGCGTGGGCAGCGTTCTCAAGAGCGTCTGGCCCCAGGTCGAGGTGGTGGGGGTCGAACCCGTTGATGCCGATGCCATGACGCGCTCGTTGCAGCTCGGGGAACGGGTACGCCTCGAGCAGGTGGGGCTGTTCGCCGATGGTGTTGCCGTGCGCGAGGTGGGTGAACTCACCTTTGCCTTGGCCAGGCAAACGGTCGATGCCATGGTCACGGTGGACACCGATGCGATCTGCGCCGCCATCAAAGACGTGTTTGGCGACACCCGTTCAATCCTCGAGCCCGCCGGCGCCCTGGCGATCGCCGGGCTCAAGGCCGATGTGGAGCGGCGCGGCCTGGCGGGCAAGCAACTGGTGGCGATCGCCTGCGGCGCCAACATGAACTTCGACCGCCTGCGCTTCGTGGCCGAGCGCACCGAAATCAGCGAAGACAGGGAAGCGATGCTCGCCGTGGAGATCCCTGAGCAACCCGGCAGCCTGCGCCGCTTCTGCACGCTGCTGGGCGACCGCAACCTGACGGAATTCAGTTACCGCCTGGCCGACACCAGCCGTGCCCACATCTTCGTGGGGGTGCAGACCAGCGGCAGCCGTGATGAGCTGGCCCTGATCGCCGACGTGCGTGCTGCCGGCTTCCCCTGCCTCGATCTCTCCAACGACGAACTCGCCAAGCTCCACCTGCGTCACATGGTGGGCGGCCGCCTGCCAGCGCGGGCGGGAGAGGGGGCAGGCGCCGGGCGGGAACTGCTCTACCGCTTTGAGTTTCCCGAGCGGCCAGGCGCCTTGATGCGCTTTCTCACCAGCCTTCACCCCAACTGGAACATCAGCATCTTTCACTACCGCAACCACGGGGCCGATGTGGGGCGGATCGTGGTGGGGGTTCAGGTGCCGCCCGCCGAAATGGACGACTGGCAGACCTTCCTTGACGGCCTGGGATACCGCTATGTGGATGAAACCAGCAACCCCGCCTACACGCTGTTCCTGGGGGACGTGGCCAGCGGTGTTGCCGTTGGCTAGCGTTCCGTCCAATGGACGCCACGCCTGCGACGCTCCCCGAGCAGCTCTCGCTGCCTGCACGGCTTGAGGCGATCCTGTACCTCAAGGGCAAGCCTTTGAGCCTGGGCGAACTGGCCGACATCGCCGGCACCAGCCGTGAAGAGGCGGAGCTGGGGCTGCTGACCCTGATGGCCGATTACGCCCACCGCAACACGGCCCTGGAAATCGTCCAGGACGGCCAGCGCTACGGCCTGCAGCTGCGTGCGGGCCTGGCTGATCTGGTGCAGAACCTGCTGCCGGTTGATCTGTCGACGGCCGCCCTGCGCACCCTGGCCACGATCGCCCTTAAGAAGCGCATCCTGCAGTCGGAGCTGGTGGAGTTGCGCGGTTCGGGCGCCTACGACCACATCAAGGAGTTGCTGGCCCAGGACTTCATCGAGCGCAAGCGTCAGAGCGATGGACGCTCCTACTGGCTGAGCCTGAGCGAGAAATTTCATCGCACCTTCGCGGTCAAGGCCGATGAACTCAGGCCCGCCTCCCGCAGCAGGGCCAGCGAGCCAGCCGCGGATGGGCCCATCGCGCTCGCGGTGATCGAACCCCAGGCAGCGAACGACGACGACTGGGACGCTGCAACGGCCTGACTAACCTGACTCGACGTCGGTAGACCCCATGGAGATCCTCGGCCAAGTGCTGCCCGTTCTGGCCCGCACCCTCGAGATTTATTCGCTGATCCTGCTGGTGCGCGTGCTGCTGAGCTGGTTCCCGAACCTCGACTGGGGGAGCAATCCTGTGCTGGCCACGGTGAGCTCGATCACCGATCCCTACCTCAACGCCTTCCGTGGGCTGATCCCTCCGATTGGCGGCCTCGACCTCTCGGCGATCCTGGCGTTTCTGGCTCTGCAACTGGTGCAGAACCTGCTCATGGGGGCCAGCGCCAATTTTGCGGGCTACGGCAACTACGGGATGTGAGCGGCTGAGCGGCAGTGATGCCCGACTCCTCAACTCAGATCGCGTCAGCTCAGGTCGAGCTGCTGCTCCAGTGGCAAGAGTTCATCACCTGCGCCAGCGCGACTGCGCACAGGCGCTGAAAACCCCCGCGCCTTGACATTGCGGAACTGCAACGGCCCTGGGGTACCCATCGGCACCGCCAGCCGCAGGGCAAAGTCGGATCGGCCAGGGGGCACATCGCCGATCGAGCCCACCCGGGTGCGGTTCTGAAGCACCGGCTCGCCACTGGCATCGAGGATCAGGGCAAAGACATCGGTGTCCACCACAGGGCGGCTGCCGGGATTGGTCACCACACCGCTGAGGGCCCAGCAACCAGCCCCGGTGGGCCGCTTGAGTGCGCTCTGAGCGGCGGCATCGCTGCTGGGGCAGGGAGCCAGCTGAACCTCGGCAACGCTGAGATCAGCGGCCCAGGCCGGCGGCGGCAGCAGCAAGGGGGATGCCAGCAGCAGCAGCGCGAGGGTCAGGCTGATCAACGACTGAAGGCTCAAGGGCCTGCAACACAGGGATCTCAACACGGATCTCAACGCCGATCTCCACTGCCTGCAATCACGTTACGGGCGGCGCGGCTGGCCAGCTTCTCCAGGTTGGCGACAGCCACATCC
>VGPQ01000237.1 GCA_016882555.1 Cyanobacteria bacterium M_surface_7_m2_040 | reverse complement strand
TCGGCGGGCTGGGCGCGGGAGCGCGATGGCTGCCAGGGCTCGCGCCAGTCATCACTGGCGTCATCCTCCAGCAGCCAATCGAGCTTGGTTTCGACCCAGCGGCCCAGCTCTGCGGGATTCAGGCGCGCGCTGGGACGGCGGCTGCTGGAGCGGGCAGGGCTGCGGGAGCCGGGGCGGGCACCGGAGACGCCATCGACGAATTGCCGACCCGCCTCGACCCAGCGATCCAGACGCTGCTCCAGACCCTCGTCGCCACTGCGTTCCACCGCCTCACCCTACCGGCGCCGCAACGGCGCACGGCGCTCCATCCCCAGGCCCACCACAACGATCCCCAGACCGGCGAACTGCAGGGTCCAGAGGAAGACATCCATCGCCACTGGGCCACCGCACCGGTGAGGCGACCCTAAGGCCCAAGCCCACAGCGTCAACTGGCCTGCTCAAACTCCAGCAGGCAACTGGCATGCCAGCGGCCACCGTGCAGGGCCTGGCAGCAGCTGCGGCAGGCCAGCCCGCTGACGCGGCGGCGGTAAGGGGTGCTGCTGCCGCAGCGGGGGCACCGGGCCAGCCAGCGCGGGGTGCGCTCGGCCGTGGCCCCCGGCAGGGGGTAGCTGTGGCGAATGCGCACCTCAAAGGTGCTCTGGGCCGCATTGATCGCGGCCATACGGTCACGGAAGCAGGGGCCGTGCACCTCGCGCGCCCGCAGCACCCGGTCCACCCAGGCGTGGATCATCTCGTGGGCCAGGGTGCCCAGCAGAGCCTCCCGCGGCAGCGGTTCCAGCAGGGGTCGTGACAGCACGATCTCGCAGATCTGGGGTCCACGGCGGTACAGGCCGGCGGTGCGGATCATGCGCCCGTCGCTCCAGCGCAGGCTCAGCCGCGGCTGCACCAGGGGGGCGAGGCTGCCGCCGAAATGCTCACGGTCGAGCCGGTGAAACAGCGGCAACAGGGGCTCGATCGGCATGGCTGCGGGCCGGTCGCGGCCATTGTGACCCCCTTTCGGTCAGACTCATGGCCTTTGTTTGACTTCTGGCGCGATGGACTGGGCCCTGACCCGTGAGATCGGCACCAAGGCCCTGCTGGCCGGGGCCGGGGCACTGCTGCTGTACTGGACGATCAGCGCCGTGAAGCTGGTGCTCAGCGCCCGCGGCATCAACCCGTTGATCAAGCAGTTCTTCAACCAGGTGGCCAGCGGCCAGGTCGATGGCGCCTACCTGCTGACCACCAAGAACTACCGCTCCCACGTGAACCGCAGCCAGTTCATCCGCTTTCTGGCCGGGCTGCAGCTCAACCGCTACCGCAACCTCAAATCGGGGCGGCCCCGCATTGAGGACGGCCAGATCGTGCTCACGATCAAGCTCAAGAGCGAGGGCAACGACGAGATGCCGCTCGATTTCACCTTCGTCAAGGTGGAGGAGCAGTGGCGCGTTGACCGCATCACCAAACTCGCCGCCGCCTGAGACGCCGATGACCCCGGCCCTGGCCCTGGGCGAGCGGGCCGCCGAGCTGCGCCGGCTGCTCAACCAGGCGTCCCACGCCTACTACGTGCTGGATGCTCCGGTCATGGAGGATCCGGTCTACGACCGGCTCTACCGGGAGCTGCTGGACCTCGAAACCGCCCACCCGGCGCTGAGAAGCGCCGACAGCCCCACGCTGCGGGTGGGGGGCCCACCGGCCGAGGGATTCAGCAGCGTCGAGCACCGCATCGGCCTGCTCAGCCTCGACAACGCGTTTTCGATCGCCGAGCTGGAGGCCTGGTACCAGCGCCTGCTGAAGGTGCTCGATCGCGAGGCCGCTCCCGAACTGCCGCCGCCAGCCCTGCCCCTGGTGGCCGAACTCAAGATCGACGGCAATGCCCTGGCGCTCAGCTACGAGCACGGGGTGCTGGTGCGGGCCGCCACCCGCGGCGATGGCGAGCGGGGCGAGGAGATCACCGCCAACGTGCGCACCATCGCCAGCGTGCCCCTGCGCCTGCAGCTTGAGCACTCCCCCGCCTGGGTGGAGGTGCGCGGTGAGGCCCTGATCCCCGATGACACCTTCGCCGCCATCAATGCCGAGCGGGAAGCCCGGGGCGAGGCCCTGTTTGCCAACCCCCGCAACGCCTGCGCCGGCACCCTGCGCCAGCTCGACCCCAAGGTCGTGGCGGCCCGGCGCCTCGATTTCTTTGCCTACACCCTGCATCTGCCAGACGCCTGGGAAGCCGTGGCCAGTCGCCACGACCAGCCGGCAGATCCGCCGCGGCCGACATCTCAATGGGAGAGCCTGCAGTGGCTGGCGGCTGCGGGCTTCAGGGTGAACCCCAATGCCGAGCTGTGCCCTGATCTGGGGGCAGTGGAGGCCTTTTTTGGGCGCTGGGATGAGGGACGCAGGGAGCTGCCCTACGCCACCGACGGGGTGGTGGTGAAGCTCGATGACCTGCGCCTGCAGGCCGACGCCGGCTTCACCCAGAAGGCTCCGCGCTGGGCGATCGCGCTCAAATACCCAGCCGAGGAAGCCCCCAGCCGACTGCTGCGTTTGGCCTGCCAGGTGGGCCGCACCGGGGTGGTGACCCCCGTGGCCGAATTCGAGCCGGTGCCCCTGGCCGGCACCACGGTGAGCCGGGCGACGCTGCACAACGCCGACCGCTTGGCGGAGCTGGATCTGCATGCCGGCGACACGATCGTGGTGCGCAAGGCCGGCGAGATCATTCCCGAGGTGGTGAGGGTGCTGGCCGAGCTGCGCCCGGCAGGGGCCATGCGCTTGCAGCTGCCCCACCGCTGCCCCGAATGCGGCTCAGAGCTGGTGCGCGAAGAGGGCGAAGCCGCCACCCGCTGCGTGAATTCCAGCTGCCCGGCGATTCTGCGCGGCTCGCTGCGCCACTGGGTGAGCAAAGGTGCCCTGGATGTCGACGGGCTGGGCAGCAAATTGATCGAACAGCTGGTGGATCGGGGCCTGGTGCGCTCGATCGCCGACCTGTACAGGCTCGACGGAGCCTTGCTGGCCAGCCTCGAGCGCATGGGGGAGACGTCAGCAGCCAAGCTGGTGGAGGCGCTGGCGGCCTCCAGGCAGCAGCCCTGGCACCGCCAGCTCTACGGCCTGGGGATTCACCACGTGGGCGAAGTGAACGCCAAGGCCCTGGCGCGCAGCTTTGCCAGCGCCGCAGAGCTGGGCCAGGCCGCCTGTGAGACCCCCGAACTGATCACGGCGATCCACGGCATCGGCGGCGAAATCGCCCAGAGCCTGGAGCAATGGTTTGCCACAGCGGCCAACCAGCGGCTGCTGAAGGAGCTCGAGGGCC
>VGPQ01000236.1 GCA_016882555.1 Cyanobacteria bacterium M_surface_7_m2_040 | reverse complement strand
ATTCGCTGCCGAGAGCGATCAGCCGCGGGAACTGCTGGGGCCTGTGCTGAGCTGGAATCCCACCACCGGCAGCCTGCAGCTCAGCCGTCAGGCCACCCAGCAGCTTTTTGAACAACTTGGCGGGCGCCTGACCGAGCGCAGCGGCAACGGTCTGACCGTGTTTTTCCCCGTTTGCTGAAGCGGTTTGTTGACGGGGTGTGAAGACTGCAGCGCCAGGCGCCGAAGGACCAAAAACACGGTGTTAATTTGCGATCGAACGTCTGCCGATCCCTAGCGGCATCGCCATGAGCGCAACTCAGTTGAAAGGTCAACTCCCGAAGTACATCGGCAGCACCGGCGGTCTTCTCAACGCTGCTGAGACCGAAGAGAAGTACGCCATCACCTGGACCAGCACCAAGACCCAGGCCTTTGAACTGCCCACCGGCGGCGCCGCTGAGATGCACGAAGGCGAAAACCTGATGTATTTCGCCCGCAAAGAGCAGTGCCTGGCCCTCGGCACCCAGCTGCGCACCAAGCTCAAGCCCCGCATCGAGGATTACAAGATCTACCGGATCTACCCCGGCGGCGACACCGAGTTCCTGCATCCCAAGGATGGCGTGTTCCCCGAAAAGGTGAACGAAGGCCGTCCGATGGTGGGCCACAACCCCCGCCGCATCGGTCAGAACGTGAACCCTTCGGCCATCAAGTTCAGCGGCAAGAACACGTTCGACGCCTGAGCCGTTCAGGCCAGCTCCTATAAAGGCGGGGCCAGGGGCCCCGTTTTTTTTGCCGATCGGACGCGCCATGCCGAGTTCAGCCCGCACCACGGATCGCTCTGCCGCCAGCGATGCGCTGTTCGCGGCACAACGGTCTGCCGGCTGCAATTTCATCCCCCTCAGCCGCACCTGGCCCGCCGACCTGGAAACGCCCCTGAGCACCTGGCTCAAGGTGGGCGCCGCCAGCTCCCATGGCGTGCTGCTGGAGTCGGTGGAGGGGGGTGAGACCCTGGGCCGCTGGAGTTTTGTGGTCTGCGATCCTCTCTGGATCCTTACCAGCCGTGGTGATCACAGCGAGCGCCGCTGGCGCGATGGACGCCTTGAGGTTCTCAGCGGCGACCCCTTTGCCCTGCAGCAGCGCTGCCTGGCGCCCCTGCGCAGCGGCAGCGTGCCCGGCCTGCCGCCGCTGGGTCATCTGTTCGGCTTCTGGGGATACGAACTGATCCGCTGGATCGAACCCACGGTGCCGGTTCACCCGACGGCCGAGCAGGCGCCACCCGATGGCTGCTGGATGCTGGCCGACAGCCTGCTGGTGTTTGACCAGATCAAACGCCAGATCACCGCGATCGCCTTCGCGGATCTCAGCGACGATCAGGACCCTGAGACCGCCTATCGCGAGGCCCTGGGGCGCATCGACGCGCTCGAGGCGCGCATGCACCAGTCGCTGCCTGCCAACATTCAGCCCCTGAACTGGCATGACGCCAGCCCGGCCGAGATCACCCAGACCCTGACAACCCGCAGCAATGTGGGCCAGGAGGCCTTTGAGGCGGCGGTGCGGCAGGGCGAGGAACACATCGCCGCCGGCGACGTGTTCCAGCTGGTGCTGAGCCAGCGGCTCGAAACCCACATCGAACGGGATCCCTTCGAGCTGTACCGCAGCCTGCGCATGGTCAATCCCTCGCCCTACATGGCGTTCTTCAACTTCGGCGGCTGGTACCTGATCGGCTCCAGTCCCGAGGTGATGGTGAAGGCCGAACCCACAGCCACAGGGGCCATCAAGGCCTCACTGCGTCCGATCGCCGGCACCCGACCGCGGGGCGCCACCCAGGCCGAAGACCGGGCCCTGGAGGCCGAGCTGCTGGCCGACCCCAAGGAGCGGGCCGAGCACGTGATGCTGGTGGACCTGGGCCGCAACGACCTGGGGCGGGTGTGCCGCACCGGCAGCGTGCAGGTGAGTGATCTGATGGTGATCGAGCGGTACTCTCACGTGATGCACATCGTCAGCCAGGTGGAGGGCGAGCTGGCCGAGGGCAAGAGCGTCTGGGATCTGCTGACGGCCTCCTTTCCGGCCGGCACCGTCAGCGGCGCCCCCAAGATCAGGGCCATGCAGCTGATCCATGCGCTCGAGCCCGATGCCCGTGGGCCCTATTCCGGGGTGTACGGCGCCATCGACCTGAGCGGGGCCCTCAACACCGCCATCACGATCCGCACCATGGTGGTGCTGCCCGATCCGGCGGGCGGCTGGCGGGTGCAGGTGCAGGCCGGCGCCGGCGTGGTGGCCGATTCGAAGCCCGAGCTCGAATACCAGGAGACCCTGAACAAGGCCCGCGGCATGCTCAAGGCTCTGGCCTGTCTGCAATGAGCGGCCCGCTGTTGCTCAAGGGCTTTGAAGTGGAGATGGTCACGGGCCGCCCCGACGGCACGGTGGTGGGTTGCGCCTCCGAAGCGGCTCGGGAGCTCGATGGCTTTGTCACCGAACCCGACCACCGCAACCTGGAATACGTGACCAGCCCGGAGGCCTGCTACGGGCTTCAGCTGCAGCTGCTGCTCGAGCCGCGGCGGCGCTTGCGCGCCTGGCTGGCCACCCGCGGGCTCACGCTGCTGCCCGGCAGCACCCTGAGCACCGGCGACAGCAGCCGTTTTGAGCGCTCTGACCCCGAAAACGCTTACCACAGCTACATCGAAGCCACCTACGGCACGCGGGTGGTCACCGCCAGCGTGCACATCAATCTGGGCCTCACCGACATGGACGCCCTGTTTGCGGCGCTGCGGCTGCTGCGCTGTGAGGCGGCCCTGCTGCTGGCGCTCTCCGCCAGTTCGCCCTTTCTCGACAACCGCAGCACCGGCGCCCACTCGCAGCGGTGGCTGCAGTTTCCGCTGACGCCGCCGCAGGTGCCCCTGTTCAGCAGCCACCAGCACTACATCGCCTGGATGCAGCAGCAGCTCGCCGCCGGCACGATGCAGAACGTGCGGCACCTGTGGACCTCGGTGCGGCCCAACGGCGACGACCGGCCCCAAGACCTCAACCGGGTCGAGATCCGCATCTGCGATCTGATCGCCGACCCCAGCGAACTGCTGGCAGTCATGGCCTTTGCCGAGCTTCGGGTGCAGCAGCTGTTGCGCGATCCGCAGCAGCATGACCCGCTCAGGGCCAGCGAGCTGAGCAGCGAAGCGCTGGCTTCCCTTGCCGATGCCAATGACCGCGCCGCCGCCCGCAGCAGCCTCGACGCCACCCTCAGCGATTGGCGCAACGGCGAACCGATCCGCGCCCGCGACTGGCTGCAGCTCCTGTTGACAGAGATCG
>VGPQ01000235.1 GCA_016882555.1 Cyanobacteria bacterium M_surface_7_m2_040 | reverse complement strand
GATCTGCCCCAGCTCCCTGGACTCGATCTTCGCCAGCTGCGTCATCACCAACGCCATGCGCGGGTTGCCCTGCAGCTGCTGCTGATGGCGGGCCAGAAAATCCCAGTACAGGCTGTTGAACGGGCAGGCGTCCGGGCCGCTGCGGGCTTTGACGTTGTAGCGGCAGCCTTTGCAGTAGGTGCTCATGCGGTTGATGTAGGCGCCGCTGGCGGCATAGGGCTTGCTAGCCAGCAAGCCCCCATCGGCAAACAGGCCCATGCCCAACACGTTGGTCTGCATCACCCAGTCGTAGCCGTCGATGAACTGGCGGTGAAACCAGCTGGTGAAGGCCTGGGGATCCAGGCCCGCCAGCAGGCCGTAGTTGGCCAGCACCATCAACCGTTGGATGTGGTGGGCATAGCCATTGGCTGCGATCTCGCCCAGCACCGTGTCCATGCAGGCCATGCCGCTGCCGCCCAGCTGCTCCAGCCAGGCCGGAAGGGGGGTGTGGGCGTTGAAGTGGTTGCGCTTGGGGTACGCAGGGCCGAACCACCAGTAGAGGCCGTGGGTGTATTCGCGCCAGCCGAGGATCTGCCGAATCACCCCTTCCAGAGAAGCGAGCGGGGTGCTGCGTTCCAGGCCAGCCTGCTGCAGGCGGCGGATCACCTCGAGCGGGTGCAGCAGCCCCAGGTTCAGATAGGGCGAGAGCAGCGCATGCCAGAGGGTGCTCTGGCCGCTCACCATGGCGTCCTGGTACGGCCCAAAGCCGTCGAGCCGGGTGGCGATGAAGTGCTCGAGCACGGCCAGACCCTGCTGGCGCGTCACCCCCCAGCGAAACGTCTCCAGCATTCCCGGCAGGGGCGACAGCCCGGCTTGGGCCCGCTGGGCGTCGAGGTCCCTGACCTTGGCGATCACGGCGGCCGTGATGGCGTCGGGTTCGAACCACAGCGGTTCAGGCCCCTGCAGACCCTTGGCTGGCGCTTTGCGGTTGTCGTGGTCGTAGTTCCACTGGCCGCCCAGGGGCTGGCCCTCGCCGTCCATCAGCACCCCAAAGCGCTTGCGGCCCTGGCGGTAAAACAGCTCCATGCGCAGCTGCTTGTAGGGCCTGGCCCAGGCCGCAAAGTCGTCGCGGCTCCACAGGAAGGCGTTGGAGGGGTGCCAGATCAGCGACGGCAGAGCCGGCTGCGTGAGCCCCTCGGTTCGGGGTGCTGGCTTGGCCTGGCTGGCCCAGAGCTGGTCGATCGCCTGCCGGAATGGGCGTTCGGCCGGCTCCATCACATGCTGCTCGGTGATGCCGTGCTCCTGGCTCCAGGCACGCAGGGCGCCGCTGAAGCTGCCGGCCTCGCGGTAGTCGACCGACCAGCCGCCCGCCTTGAGTTCGGCAGCAAAATGGCGCATCGCACTCCACACCAACACCAGCTTCTGGCGGTGGTAGGGACGCCACTGCAACACGGCGGTGCTCTCGATCAACAGCACACGGCAGTGCTCACGCGCCGCAGCGGGGCCTTGGGCGGCTTCGATCGCGGCCAGTGCCGCCTGCCCCGCCGACAGCTGATCGCCCAGCACCCAGACGCCGGTGGTCATGCCGCCGACTGGCGCAACACCTCATCGTCGAGACGACAGGCACGCCGGGCCACGGCCGTGGCGTAGCCGCGCTCGACCGGACCCGCCAGCGGGCTGACCACCCCGTTGCGGCAGTCGATCAGCAGCCGTTCGCGGCGGCCCTGTTGGTCGCTGACCCGCAGGCGCAACTGCCAGGGGTAGTCGCGGCTGCGTACAAACTGATCGCCGCAGACCGGACCGACGCACAGCCCCGGCGCCGCCTGCGCTTGTTCAACGGAAAGGCCTGCAACGGCAATGCCCAGCACCATCAAGCCCAGGGCCAGGCTCACCAGCACCCGCCGCAGACGCAGCAACAACAGGCGTCTCAAGATGCCAGCTCGGCCATCACCCCATCTTCAACCGCGGCGGTCTCTGGCGATGGGGCATCGCTGGGATGGAAGTAGTCCCAGACCTGCCGGGCCAGGGCCGGGCCCATGCCCGGGGCTGCGGCGATCTGCTCCACTGAGGCCAGCTGGATCGCATCGATCGAGCGGAAGTGGGCCAGGAGCTCGCGCACCCGTTTGGGCCCCAGCCCGGCGATGTCGGAGAGGCGGGAGCGCTTCATGCGCTCTCCCCGCTGCTGGCGGTGGAAGCTGACGGCAAAGCGGTGGGCCTCGTCGCGCAGGCGCCGCAGCAGCTGCACCCCCAGCTGGTCGGGTTCGCTCTCCAACGGCTGTTTGCCCCCCGGCACAAACACCTCCTCGCGCTGCTTGGCGAGCGAGCAGACCACCAACTCCTCATGCAGGTCGAGCTCGCGTAGGGCCTCCATGACGGCCGACAGCTGGCCCTTGCCGCCATCGATCATCACCACGTCAGGCCAGTCACCCAGCCCGCCGGTGTGCAGGGCCGTATCAGTGTTGCGCCGCAGCTCGCGCAGGTCTGCCCCCTCGGCCTTGGCCTGGGACCAGCGGCGGAAGCGCCGCCGCATGATCTCGGCCATGGCCATGAAGTCGTCGGAATGGCCAGAGCAGATGGCGCTGCTCTGGATCTTGTATTTGCGGTAGTGCTGCTTGGCCGGCAGCCCGTCGATGAACACCACCTGGGAGGCCACGGCGTCGCTGCCCTGGATGTGGCTGATGTCGTAGCCCTCGATGCGCCGCGGCGGCGTGGGCAGCTCGAGCAGCTGGGCCAGATCCTCGGTGGCCAGTAGGTTCTGCTCGCTGGCCCGCTGGGCCCGCTGCAACTCATAGCTGGCGTTGCGCACCACCAGCTCGATCAGGTCGGCCTTCTGCTGGCGCTGGGGCACCTCGAGCTTGACCTTGCGGCCGCGCAGCTCGGCCAACCAGGTTTCGATCAACACCTGTTGCGGCAGGCTGTGCTGCAGCAGCAGCACGGGTGGGATCTCGACCCCCTCCACCTGGCCGTAGTGCTCCTCGATCACGGTCTGCAGAATCCGCCCCTGGTCGAGAGGGTCTCCGTTCAGCCCCACCGCATCGGCGGTGTAGCCCAGGCGGCCCACCAGCTTGCCGGCCCGCATCTGGAACAGTTGCACGGCGGCGACGCGACCATCGCCAACCAGGGCGATCACATCGCGGCTGATGGAGCTGTCGCCGATACTCATCTTCTGATCGGCGGTGAGCGTGTCGAGCCCCTGGATCTGGTCGCGTACCCGGGCGGCGCTCTCGAAGTCGAGGCGCTCGGCGTAGCGGTCCATCTGGGCGTTCAGCAGCTCAAGCAGTTCGTCGTTGCGCCCCTGGAAGACCATCGCCACCTGCTTGA
>VGPQ01000234.1 GCA_016882555.1 Cyanobacteria bacterium M_surface_7_m2_040 | reverse complement strand
AACAGGCTCGCCAGCGGTTGCTTCAGTTCGTGCACCACGGCCGCAGTCTTCAGGCTGGCTTGCAGAGCCAACTGCAGCTGGCAGCTGTTGCGTTGCAGCCGGGTTTTCATGCTGCAGGCCCACAGATACAGCGCGACGGCGATGGCTTCGGTGATCAAACGCGAGCCGGCATCGCTCGGCACCATGTCGACACCAAGCTGGCTGCTGTATCCCGCCAGGCCCAGCAGCAGGGCAGCCAGCACAGCTTCCTGACGCGACGGCAGCAAGGCAACTCCCGCAATAAATGGCAGGAAATACAGATCTAGAATCCGCAGCGATGTGCGTGCTGCCAGCCCGTGCTCAAGGCTGTATATCGCGGCTGTGGCTACAACAAGCAGGGCCAGAATCAGCCAGGGATTGTTCTTGGCTCGAGCTGAATGTTACTGGACAGCGGCTCTAGCCGTCGCCCTGATTTGTTGCTGATTGGGCTCAAGCCGATTCAACGATTAGCCTGCATTGCTGCATTGCTGCATTGCTGCATTGCTGCATTGTACTTCCGATTAGGGGCTTTTGGTCACCACAGTGGGCAGCTCCAGCCGTCCATGCCGCGGCCGTGGCGCCATCCCGGGCCCATCATCGGATAACCGCGCTCGCAGCGCTCCAGCTCCTGCAGCGTTGTGGCTCGGTTGACGCAGCGGCTGCGTTGCTCCAGCAGCGACTGTTGCTGCAGGTTGATCTGACGCATCAACGCCTGGCGCTGTTGCAGCGTGCCCGCGTCGGCCGCTGCTGGGGTCTTGCCCTGGGCAAGGCAGGGCGTGGCGGCTGAGGCGAGCAGCCCGGCCACGCCAGCGGCAACAATCCGAGCATGCATCGCTGCTGAGTGGGGTGACTCCCCCAGGCCTAGGCAGGGCTGCCCGGGTGCAGGGTTGTTGCAGCGGGTTGCTGGCCCTGATGCCGCATCGCTGCATCAGGGCGCCCGATCGGCGGGTGTCCGTTCAGCTGCTGTAGTGCGCCTTGGCTTCGTACAGCACCTCATCGGTGATCGCGCCAATGCCCCGCTCGCGGGCATAGGCCTCGGTGTTGCGGCGCACCTTGGGCCGCACGAAGAAGGGAATCTTGGCCAGTTCGGCCTTGCCTTCGGGGCTCCATTGCGGGGCCTCGCTGCCCACCAGGGTTGCCGTTGTTGCGCCTGACGTTGCCGATGCCGCTGTCGATGACGCCTCTGGGCTCGCCATGGCTTCACCCAGGTGGCTGCGGTGGCCGTCGACGAACTCGAAGTCGTGGCGGAACATGCCGATCAGGTGCTCCTCGAGCCCCATCATCAAGGGGTGCACCCAGGCATCAAAGATCACGTTGGCCCCCTCAAAACCCATCTGGGGGCTGTAGCGAGCCGGCACATCCTGCACATGCAGCGGCGCGCTGATCACGGCGCAGGGGAGGCCCAGGCGCTTGGCGCTGTGGCGCTCCATCTGGGTGCCCAGCACCAGCTCGGGCGCGGCGTCGGCCATGGCGGCTTCGACCGCCAGGTAGTCGTCTGAGATCAACGCCTCCAGGCCCAGTTCGCTGGCGGCGGCGCGCACCTCGCGGGCCATCTCGCGGCTGTAGCTGCCCAGCCCCACCACGTTGAAGCCCAGTTCGCGGCTGGCGATGCGGGCGGCGGCGATGGCGTGGGTGCCATCCCCGAAGATGAACACGCGCTTGCCGGTCAGGTACGTCGAGTCGACCGATCGCGAATACCAGGGCATGCGCGAGCGCGATTCGGCATCGCACAGCCCATCGTCTCCGGGCACCAGCTCGGCGGGCAGCTCAAGCCCTACGGCGGCGTGCAGTTCCCGCAAAAAGGCCACGGTGGCGCCAATGCCGATCGGCACGGTCTTGATGCTGGGGGTGCCGAAGCTGCGCTCCAGCCAGCTGCAGGCCGATGCGGCCACCTCGGGATACAGGCAGACGTTGGCATCGGCGTCTGGAAGGCGCAGCAGGTCGGCCGGGCGGGCCCCCAGGGGTGCCACCACCGCCACATCGATGCCGTAACTGCCAAGCAGCTGCGTGATCTCGCGCACATCGTCGCGGCAGCGAAAGCCCAGGCGGCTGGGTCCCAGCAAGTTGACCCGCGGCCGACGGCCCTCGACGCGCCAGCGGCCCGGGTCGGGTTTGGGCGTGCCCGGCGGCGGCAGCTGGGCTTTGAGCAGGCTGCGCACCAGCTGGTAGAAGGTCTCCCCCGCGCCCCAGTTTTCCTTTTTGGAGTAGGCGGGCAGCTCCAGGTTGACCATCGGAATGCCCCCCAGGTCCATGCCGGCGGCCAGGGCGCCGGGCTGGTCCTGGATCAGCTCGGCGGTGCAGCTCTCGCCCACCAGCAGCGCTTCGGGCTGGAAGCGCGCCACCGCGTCGGCAATGCTGCGTTTCACCAGCTCGGCGGTGTCACCGCCCAGATCGCGGGCCTGAAAGGTGGTGTAGGTGACCGGCGGCCGCCGCTGCTGGCGCTCGATCATCGTGAACAGCAGGTCGGCGTAGGTGTCGCCCTGGGGGGCGTGCAACACGTAATGCACGCCCTCCATCGAATCGGCGATGCGCATGGCGCCCACGTGGGGCGGGCCTTCGTAGGTCCAGAGGGTCAGTTCCATGGGCGTTCAGGCGAAATTCAGGGCGCCGCGGCGGCGCAGGGGGCGGGCAAACAGTTCGGCCAGATCACCGGCCTGGTCGATGCCGTGGATGGGGCTGAACACCAGCTCGATCGACCATTTGGTGGCGATGCCCTGGGCTTCGAGCGGATTGGCCAGGCCCAGGCCGCAGACCACCAGATCGGGCCGTTGGGCCTCGACCCGCTTGAGCTGGTTTTCGACATGCTGGCCCTCGCTGAGCTGGGTGCCCTGCGGCAGCAGCGCCAGCTCGGCGCCCATCAGCTGGCGATCGAGGTAGGGCGTGCCCACCTCCACCAGCTCCATGCCGCATTCGCGGCTGAGGAAGCGGGCCAGGGGGATCTCCAGTTGCGAATCGGGCAACATGAACAGACGTTTGCCGGCCAACGTCTCTTTGTGGGGAGCAATGGCCCGCTGGCCGCGCTCCACCAGCGGATCGAGCACCGCCGCCACCTGGGCCGGGGCGATGCCAAAGGCACTGGCGGCGGCCGCCATCCAGGCGCGGCTGCCCTCCACCCCAAACGGGTAGGGCGCATCGATCAGCTGGGCGCCGCGATCGATCAGGGCGCGGGCGGTGCTACTCAAAAAGGGCTGGGCTAGCAGCAGCTTGGTGCCGGGCCCAACGCTGGGCAGCTCGACCGAGCGCCGCGGCGGCAGGGCCTTCACGTTGGTGATGCCGAGCTTGGCAA
>VGPQ01000233.1 GCA_016882555.1 Cyanobacteria bacterium M_surface_7_m2_040 | reverse complement strand
GATCTCGTTGTCGAAGTGACCGATGTTGCACACGATCGCCTGATCCTTCATCTGGATCAGGTGCTCGTGGCGGATCACCTGGAAGTTGCCGGTGGCGGTCACGAAGATGTCGACCTCGCGCACCACATCGTCCAGACGCACGACGCGATAACCCTCCATGGCGGCCTGCAGAGCGCAGATCGGGTCGATCTCGGCGATCATCACGGTGGCGCCGAGGCCGCGCAGCGACTGGGCCGAACCCTTGCCCACATCGCCATAGCCGAGCACCAGGGCGACCTTGCCGGCGACCATCACATCGGTGGCGCGCTTGATGCTGTCGACCAGCGACTCGCGGCAGCCGTAGAGGTTGTCGAACTTGCTCTTGGTGACCGAATCGTTGACGTTGATCGCCGGGAAGGGCAGCTCACCGCTCTTCTGCAGCTGGTACAGACGGGCCACGCCGGTGGTGGTCTCCTCGGTGACGCCCTGGATCTGGGCCTTGATGCGCGAATAGAACCCGGGCACCGCGGCCAGCTTCTGGCGGATGCTGTTGAACAGCGCGGTCTCCTCTTCGTTGGAGGGGTTGTCCAGCACCGAGGGATCGCTCTCGGCCTTGGTGCCCAGGATCACCAGACCGGTGGCATCGCCACCGTCGTCGAGGATCATGTTGGGGGTGCCGCCATCGCCCCACTCGAGGATGCGGTGGGTGAAGGCCCAGTACTCGTCCAGGGTTTCGCCCTTGTAGGCGAACACCGGAATGCCGGCCGCGGCGATGGCCGCAGCGGCGTGATCCTGGGTCGAGAAGATGTTGCAGCTGGCCCAGCGCACTTCGGCGCCTAGGGCCACCAGGGTTTCGATCAGAACGGCGGTCTGAATCGTCATGTGCAGGGAACCCGCGATGCGGGCGCCCTTGAGGGGCTGCTCGGCGCCGTACTTGGCGCGCAGGGCCATCAGGCCCGGCATTTCGGTCTCGGCGATCGCGATCTCCTTGCGACCGAAATCGGCCAGGCCGAGATCGGCGATCACATACGTGCTGGTGCTCTGCAGCGCAGGCGCTGTGGGTGTTGCCACCATGGGGATTGTCTCCTGGGTACAGCTCGCTCCCGACTGGGAGGGCGTTGTTGAAAAACTTGCTGAGACGCCGAGGCTTCGGGCTCGCTTCAGGGGAATCTACAGGCATGCATTCGCGCAGCGTGATCCTGGCCGACGCCCTGGCCACCCAGGAGCTGGGCAGCCAGTTGGGGCAGCACTGGCTGGCCACAACAGCAGGCCACGCCGCGGTGCTACTGCTGCGTGGCGATCTGGGTGCAGGCAAAACCTGCCTGGTGCAGGGCATCGCCAGGGCCCTGGCGATTGCCGAGCCGATCACCAGCCCCACCTTTGCCCTGGCCCAGCACTACCGGGGCGGCCGCGGCGCCCTGGTGCACCTGGATCTCTACCGCCTCGAGCAGAGCGCAGCCGCCGATGAGCTGTTTGTGCAGGAGGAGGAAGCCGCTGGCGAACTGGGGGCCCTGCTGGCGGTGGAATGGCCCGAGCGGCTCAGCTTCGTGCCTGAGGACTGCTGGACGGTGAATCTGACGCTGGTGGACCCACAGCACCCCGAAGCGGGACGGCTGGCCCTGCTGCAGCTGCCGGCGTGATGGCCGGGGGGTTCAGCCGCGCGAAGCCAACCAGGCGTTGACCGCGTCGGCGGTGGGCTGGGGATCGATGGCCCCGGCCCCCTGGCACACCATGGCACCGCAGGCGCTGGCGAAGCGCATCGCCGTAGCCATGGCTGCGGCATCGGCTCCGCTGAGCAGCGCCGGTGCACCGCAGAGCTGGTGCAGCAGACCGGCGATGAAGGCGTCGCCAGCCCCCGTGGTGTCAAGCGCGGGCACCACAAACGGTTGCAGCGACCCTGCCGCAAGCTGTCCGGCAGCCCAGCGCAGGGGCGCCGCCCCATCGGTGACCACCACCAGCGGCCGCTGCGGCAGGGCGGCGCTGAGCTGCGCCGGATCGCTGCTGCCAAACAGCCACTGGGCTTCTTCGGCGGCGCACTTGAGCAGCTGGGCTTGCTGCAGCAGCGGCTGCATGGCCTGAACCTGGGCCGCCTTGGGCGGTGCGGCCGGATCGGCGGCCGGAGCCCAGAAGGTGGGCCGCCAATTGACATCGAGCGCGATGGCCACGCCGGCCGCCGCGGCCTGGCGGACTGCGAGCCAGGCGGCTTGCGCCGCGGCGGGCGAAGCGAGGGGGATGGTGCCGAGCAGCAACCAGCGCGCCGGTGCCAGCAGGGGCCCGAGTGCGGCAGACAGCTCGCCGGCATCGAGGGCCTGATCCGCAAATCCGTCTCCCCGATCGCCCGCAAAACCGCCGAACTGCCGCTCACCACGGGCATCACGGCGCACCAGCACGATCCGGCTGGGTCGCTGGTCATCCCATTGCAGGGCCCGCTGGTCAACCCCCCGCGCGTCAAACACACGGGCGAAGGCCTCGCCGATGGCATCGCGGCCCAGGCGCCCCACAAAGGCGCTGGGTGTGCCCAGACGCGACAGGGCGCAGGCCACATTGGCCGGTGCGCCGCCAAGGCGGTCAATACAGGCAGCGCCGGCGGCCGCCGGATCAGCACCCAGGGGGCCGAGGCGATCGACCAGGGCCTCACCGAAGCAGAGCACCTGCGGCGGCCCGGGAACCATCAAAATGTTGAAGCGCTTTGCGTTGCTCCGGCCTTGACCAACGACAACTGCCGCAGCGACTGAACCACTCCGCTGCGCTTGAGCTCGCTGATCGCCAGGTTGATGCGCTGCACGGTCGCCTCATCCAGGGTGGGCGAGAGGCCGAAGCCCTGCAATTCGGGCCGGATGCCCGAGAGTGCAAGCACCGGAATCGTGCCGGAAACACCGTTGTTGTTGACCAGGTACCGCAGCTGCAGTTCATCGGCGACGATGGCGTCAATGCGCTTGCTCGCCAGCGCCGTCATCGCCCCCTCAATGCTGTTCTGGGGCACGAGGGTGACCTGATCAAGGCTGGATGCCTGGTTGATCTCCTCAAGCAGGGTCTGGCTGACCGTGCCCGCCTTGAAACCGACCCGCAGCCCCGTGAGGTCGGTGAGGCGATTGACCTTGAGCCCCGCCCGGCCCTGGGCCTCCTGCACCAGCTCGACCGTGAGAAAACCGACGAGCACAGCGCTGGCGATGATCCGCAGCAGGTAGGCCAGCATCACCAGCAGGCGCCCCCGCGCCGTGTAGACGATGTCGTTGTCGCCACCACCGGTGACCATCACGGCGAACACCCGCGTGAAACCCTGCCAGCGGGCGCGCCGGCTGGAGGCAGCCTTCTCGGGCAGATCCTCCAGCCACCAGACGAGCGAACTCAATGCCACGGTGGCCAGCAGGACCACCACCAA
>VGPQ01000232.1 GCA_016882555.1 Cyanobacteria bacterium M_surface_7_m2_040 | reverse complement strand
CGCCTCGAAGCCCTTGAGAGGCTTGGGCCGCGCAGCCGGGCAGGGGTTTGATCAGCTCTCGCCCTGCTTGAGCCTTGCCTTGCCCACGGTGTTCTGGGCGATCAGGTAAGCCGCCACAATGGCCCCCGCAAAGCCCAGGGCATTGCGGGCCAGGGGCAGCAGGTCGGGGGTGCGGGTGACGATCGGCGCCACACCGAAGATGCCGAACAGAATCACCCACAGGGGGCTCAGCAGCAGCACCCAGGCCCACTCGACCGTGCGGCCCTCTTTGCGCGGATAGGCGGCAAAGCCCACGATCAGGCCGCCCAGGATCGAGGTGCCCAGGGTCAGCACCCACTGCTCGGTGGGCAGGCCAGGCACCACCTGGCAGCCGCCGATCTCGAGGCAGCCCTTGACCGTGTGCAGGGCGTCGACGATGGCGGCGTTCTGGCCGTTGTCGCGCACGTAGTACTGGTTGCCGAAGCGGGTCTGCAGCTCCACCCAGAAGGTGCGCGGCATCAGCGCAAACAGGGCATCGCCCACGTTGAAGTTGAGCAGGTTGCCGCCGCGTTCATCGGCGATCAGCAGCAGCGAGCGCTCATCGAGGTGCCAGAAATCCTTCACCGCCAGGCCCGGGGTGCGGTCGTACTGGGTGAGCACCCGCAGCTTCCAGCCGCTGACGTGCTCAAAATCCTCCAGTTCGGCCTCCAGAGCGTGCAGTTGGGGCTCCGGCAGGATCTTGGCCAGGTCGATCACCGGCGTGGGGTGATCGGGCAACAGGTCGGGGTTGTCGTAGGCCCAGGCCGGCGCGGCTCCCAGCGCCAGGCCGAGGCCAAGGCTGCTGGCGCACACCACCACCAGCGCTGCCAACACCGAACACACGCGCCGCATCAAGCCGCCTTCAGGGAAGATGCATTCTCACCGAAGCCAGCGCCACGCCGTGAGCGAGGCCACCAACGCTGCTGCCGAGGCGCCGCATCGGCCCTGCCCCCCCTGGCTGGCCGCGCGTCTGCGCCAGGCGGGCGGTGGAGTGCGGTTTGGCCAGTACATGGACTGGGCCCTGCATGACCCTGACCATGGCGCCTACGGCAGTGGCCGCCTGCGGGTGGGCCCGCGGGGCGACTTCGCCACCTCCCCCTCGCTCAGTTCCGACTTTGCCGCCCTGCTCGCCCCCCAGCTGGCCCAGTGGCTGCAGCAGCTGGCCGACGCCGTGCCCCCTGGGGCGCCCCTCAGCCTGATCGAGGCCGGCCCGGGGGAGGGCGATCTGGCTGCCGACCTGGCGGCCGAGCTGGTGGCGCACTGGCCTACCTGGCGGCCGAGCTGGTGGCGCACTGGCCTGAGCTGGCCCAGCGGCTCGAGCTGGTGCTGGTCGAGCCCAACCCCGGCATGGCGGCGCGTCAGCGCCAACGCCTGCAGGGTTGCCCGCTGCCCGCGCGCTGGTGCGTTTTTGAGGCGCAGGCCCACGCCCCCCTGCAGGGGGTGTTGCTGGCCCACGAAGTGCTCGATGCGCTGCCGGTCGAGCGGGTCATCTGGGACGGGGTGCAGTGGCGCCCGCAGTGGGTCGTCCTCCAGGAGGGCGCGCCGCCGGGGCCCTCGCTGCGGCTGGCAGCGGGCGAGCCCCTGGATCCGCAGGGTGATGCGGCCCTGCTGAACCAACTGCAGCGGCGCGGCCTGCTTGCCGCCGGGGGCTCCACAGCCCCCGCAACCGCCCTGCCGCCGGGGTGGACCACCGAACTGCACACGGCAACGCAGCCGTGGCTATCCGCAGCGGCACAGGCGCTGCAGTGCGGGGTGCTGCTGGTGATCGACTACGCCCTGGAAGCCCACCGCTACAACGCCCCGGCCCGCTCTCAGGGCACCCTGATGGCCTACCGCGACCAGCGGGCCAGTGGTGATCCATTGCTGGAGCCGGGGGCCTGGGACCTGACGGCCCATCTGTGCCTCGAGTGCCTCGATGCCGATGCCAGTGCGGCCGGTTGGTTGCCGGCCGGCCAGTGCCGTCAGGGCCAGGCCTTGCTGGCTCTGGGGCTGGCCCAACGCTTGCATGGGCTGCAGCAGCTGCCTTGCGATCAGCTTTCGGCTGCCCTGGCAGCCCGCGAGGCCCTGTTGCGCCTGGTGGATCCGGCTGGGCTGGGCGAATTTCGCTGGATCGTCTACCGGCAGGGATCCAAGTCGACTGGCCCTGTGCCGTTGTGCCTGGGTGAACCTCTGCTGGGTTGATTGGGGTAGCAGACTTCTGTGACAGACAACTACGGTTGGCTGATCACCAAGCCCAGATGTGGAGAATTCGTGGGTCAGCGTTAGCACTTGTCATCCCATGCCTGTGTCTCAGCGTCTGCAACGACTGGCCAGACACGTCGAGTGCTCCAGGGCACCGGTCATCCTGCTGCCGATCATTCTGACGTCGCTGATGGCTGCCCCCTATCCAATGCTGCGATCAGCTGGTATCGCTCAGGACAACATCCTATGGATGATGCAGCTGCATTCGGGAAACGTTTTTAATCTCATTCTCAAGCCCATTGATCCATTCCCGGTTGGTCTCAGCACTCTGGTGCTTGCGCTCACGGGCCTGTTGATGATTCTGAGGGCAGCTCGCCGACTGACTGCGCCATTGGTCAGTTAGCACGATCCTTGCTTGTCAATGGGCCATGGTGAGGCGATGATTGACGTTCCTCAATCGGGCATCAGTTCGCCGATGGCATCCCCTTTGCCAGCTGAACTCTTGCGTGCGCGGCTGACGAGCGGCAATGGCAGGCTGTTGGTGATTGTCGCCACCATGCTTGTGTGGTTGATGGATTTGCTGCTGGCGAAGCATCTTGAGCGCAACCAGGGAATTGCCCCTGATTTGCATGGCATCATCACGAGCATCGAGCGCCTCGGAACGCTGTTGTTCGTCGTGGTCACTCTTGGCCTGGTGGTATCGCTCTACCGAGGTGGCCGTCGCCAGTTGTTTGGCTGGGGTTTGCTGTACCTGTCGTTTTCTGTGATTCAGCTGATCGCCAATGTGATGGCGATGATCATGACCGCCGGTCACCATCAGGGTCTCGGTCTGGCTGGCTTGTGGGATGTGGCCGCGGTTTATGCGCAGAGCGTGCTGGTGTTTATGTTGATCTACATCTTTCTGGATGTCAGCACCCCCGGTGGAATCTTTGTGTGGCCTGCACGCAAAGGTGAGGTGCCCCCCACTCCCCACATCATCGATTACATGTTCATCCCGCTGAATGTCAATTCAACCTATGGGCCCACCAGTGAGGCGCTGATTTCCAGGCCTGCGAAGATGGTGATGGCCCTGCAGGTGTTGCTGGCGATCCTGATGCTCACCGTGTTGATCGCCGGGGCGGTCAGTTCGTTCAACTGAATCGACAGCCCTTCGGCCATCCCAAGCAGTGGCGTGTCTGTCTGGATGAAGATCAAGCTTCTGCCAGCCAGCCCTCCAGGCTGCGGGC
>VGPQ01000231.1 GCA_016882555.1 Cyanobacteria bacterium M_surface_7_m2_040 | reverse complement strand
GCGCGCCGGCCAGGCGATCGCTGCAGGTGACCAGGGTCAGCCCCAGCAGCAGCACAACGGCACCCCAGAAGGAGTCGCGTTGGCGCGACAGCTCCGGAGTCATCAGGGGCACCAACAGCACCACCAGACCTGAGATCAAGGCCAGCAGGCCGGCAACCGTGGCAAGCATCAGCTCAACTCTGCGCGTTGTCTCCATTCTGGGGCAGCCCGCCCGAGCTGGCTTGCTGCGTTCGTAAGCTCGACGCCTTGCCCACCTGGCGGAATTGGTAGACGCGCTGGGTTTAGGTTCCAGTGGCTTCGGCTGTGGGGGTTCAAGTCCCCCGGTGGGCATTCGCGCCATGGCCTGAGGCCCCTTAAGTTGGGGCAGCCCTGATGCTCAGGGCCTGCTGCACTCCTCGGTCTTTGCAGGCCAGGTTTCTCCAGAGCCGATGACCCAGGCGTTGCTTCAACCGGTGATGGCTCAGGTGCCACTGTCCGGCAACCAGCCCAGTGAACTGGCCCGTTCGGTGCCGAAGGAGTTTCTCGACCCACCCAGCGCCTGGAATCCCACGGTGGCTCTGTTCCTGGGGGGGTATGCCCTGGCCGCGCTCACGATCTGGGGTTGGTTTGTGGCCCAGTGGCCGCTGCCCATTCTGCTGGGGCTCGGTTT
Organism: Cyanobacteria bacterium M_surface_7_m2_040; assembly: GCA_016882555.1. Taxonomy (GTDB): domain Bacteria; phylum Cyanobacteriota; class Cyanobacteriia; order PCC-6307; family Cyanobiaceae; genus RGUW01. The sequence continues at coordinate 2,785 of VGPQ01000231.1, read as the reverse complement.
TCTGGCCCTGCATCTCGAGGGCACGGTGATTCACGACGCCTGCCACAACGCGGCCCATCCCAACCGCATCTGGAATGCGGTGATGGGTCATGGGGCCGCAATGTTGCTGGGGTTCAGTTTTCCGGTGTTCACGCGGGTGCATCTCCAGCACCATGCGCATGTCAACGATCCCAAGCACGACCCCGATCACATCGTCAGCACGTTCGGCCCGTTGTGGTTGATTGCGCCACGCTTTTTTTATCACGAGCTCTTTTTCTTCAAGCGTCGCCTCTGGCGACGCTATGAACTGCTCGAGTGGGGCATTGCCCGGGCGATTTTTGTTTGCATCGTTGTTGCTGCAGCCAAGTACAATTTTCTCCCGTTTGTGTTCAACTGTTGGTTTGCCCCGGCGCTGATGGTGGGGGTGACACTGGGCTTGTTTTTTGATTACCTGCCGCACCGTCCCTTTCAATCACGCAACCGCTGGCACAACGCCAGGGTTTATCCCGGGCGGCTGATGAATTGGTTGATCATGGGTCAGAATTACCACCTGATTCACCACCTCTGGCCCTCCATTCCCTGGTTTGAATACCGGCCTGCCTATCACGCCACCAAGCACATCCTTGATGCCAAAGGTTCCCCTCAGAGACTTGGGCTGTTTGAAAGCCGCAGAGATGGATTCAATTTTCTCTACGACATTTTTCTGGGTGTGCGCTCTCACCGTTGCCGCCGCAGCAAATTAAGGCCCCTGGCGGCCTTAATGCCCACCCGTCATGCCCGCCGTCGGGTGCTCAAACTGCTGCACAGCACTGCCGTGTCTCCGGTGCGCTGAAGCGCAGCGGTTCACATCTTTTGCGGGCCCTGGCTGCTTCAGTCGGCCAGGATCTTCGGCACACGGAAGAAATCTCCCTCCCGCTGCGGTGCCAGGTTCAGCAGGTCTTCACGCACGGGCGTGGGCTTCACAGCATCGTCGCGGGTCACATTGACCACTTCGACGGCGCGCGTGGTGGGCGGCACCCCCTCGGTGTCCACGGCTTCGAGCTGGGCCACGTAATCGAGAATCCGCTCCAGTTGGCTGGTGTAAGCCTGCACCTTGGCTTCCGGCAGGTCGAGCCTGGCCAGTTCGGCGACCTTGCGCACGTCGTCAGCGGAAATGTGGCTCATGCGGGCGCTGGGTTCCGGTGTTGCTGGTGGCGACGCTAGGCCAGCGGGCGGTCAAGCATCGCTGCTCAGAAAGCCCTGCAGGTCGTCGCTCAGGGCCGCGGCCGCCAGTTCCAGAAACCGCTCCCCATGCGCCGCCGTCGCCAGGTATGGGTCCGAGCCCATGCGGCCGTCGGGATGGCGGCGGCGAAAGTCGTCGGGTCCGTGGATCGGCCCGGCAGGAGCAGCTTCGGGCAACGGCCGCTGCTTGCTCTGCAGGCTGGGCTCCAGCGCCAGGGTCAGGGCGATCTCGCTGGGGGTGGCGTGGTGGCCCTCGCGTTCGCCGTAGAGCGTGCGGGCTTCGGTCATCACCGGGCCCGCCATGAACCAGTTGGCCAGCTTGCAGCGCAGCCGCGGCGCCACCGCCAGCCCCCGATCGGCGGCGGTGCCATAGGCCTGGGCGAAAGCCGCCTTGGCGGTGGCGATGTTGCCGCCATGGCCATTGATCACAAAGATCCGCTCAAAGCCGTGCCGCGCCAGCGACAGCACCACGTCGTGCAGCACCGCCAGCAGCGTGGCCGGCTGCAGGCTCACGGTGCCGGCAAAACCCAGGTGGTGCTCGGCCATGCCAAAGGCCTGGGCCGGGGTCACCAGCACCCCCGTACGCCTCCCCACCTGCAGGGCCACCGCTTCAGCGGTGAGGGCATCGGTGCCGATGGCGCCGGTGGGGCCGTGCTGTTCGGTGGAGCCCAGGGGCACGATCACGCCTTTGCAGCGTTCCAGATAGGCCTCGACCTCGGGCCAGCTGCGCAGCTGCAGGCGGATGGCGTCGGTGCTGGGGGCGGGCTCGAGGGTCGCGGTCATCGGTTTTGGCTCAGGCTGAACAGCAGCGCTCAGCACCGATCTGCCTAGCATGGGCGGGCCAGCTGCCGTGGAGCCGATGCTGCACCGCAAGCTCTATCAGTTCCATAGCGAGGGGCGACCGGTCTGGGTGTTCCTGCGCGATCAGCAACGCTGGATCGAGGAGGCCACCATCACCGAGATCGAGGGTGATCTCGTCACCCTGCGCTACGACGCCGAAGACGACGACGAGCAGCACAGCTGGGAGGAAAGCGTGCGACTCGATTCGATCGGCGCGGTCAGCACCCGGCTGTCCTATGTGAGTCGCCTGACCACCGCTGAAGAGCTGATCACCGCCGACGATTGTCCTGAGGCCGAAAAGCTCGGCAGCTCTTAATGGGCGGTGCCGTTGCCGTCGTACTTGTCGGTGTCGTAGTAGCCGCCCCGGGTTCCGAAGAACAGGGTGGCCAGCACAAACAGACCGCTGCCGAACACCAGCACGGTGCCGAGGTTGAAGCCGCTGGTCTCCATGGGTCTGCTGCTCTCGACGTGAAAAATTGGTGCTGTAGCCATTCTCGCAGGAATCGACAGCCTTGCAGGCCTTCCGTGCGCCACCGGCTCCTGGGTGCCGAACGCTCTGCTGACGCCAAGCTGGAACGGCGCGCGACTCCGTTGTGGTGCTCAGGTTTCCAGCACTCCCCCAATCCTTCTTCGCCCGCCCTGCCGAGCAGGTTGCCCCCGAGCTCATCGGCTGCCTGCTGGTGAAACGCCAAGAAGGTGGCGAGCTGCTGTGGGGCGTGATTGTGGAAACGGAGGCGTATTCCCA
>VGPQ01000230.1 GCA_016882555.1 Cyanobacteria bacterium M_surface_7_m2_040 | reverse complement strand
ACGATCGTGCGGCAGCTGTGGCGCTGCATGGCATCGATCAGGCAGCGGCTGCCGTTGGTGTTCACGTCCCAGTAGCGCAGCGGCTGCTGCACCGATTCGCCAACGGCCTTGAGGCCGGCAAAGTGAATCACCCCGTCGATGCTGTGGGCGGCGCCAAAGGCCCGGTCCAGATCGGCCGGGTTGCGGATGTCGCCCTCGATGACCTGCAGACGGGCGTCATCGGTCAGCCCGGCGAGCGCCTTCACCCGCTGCAGGCTCTCCGGACTGCTGTTGGAAAAGTTGTCGAGCACTGTGAGGCTGTGGCCAGCCTCGAGCAGCACCAGGGCTGTGTGGCTGCCGATGAAGCCGGCGCCTCCAGTGATCAGCAGATGGGCCAAGGCCGTTGCGCTCGCTGTGGTGCAGATCCTCCGCACTCGTTCAGCGCTTGGAGGAGGGTCCTGCAGAATCGGAGCTTATTCGGGTATGGGTCCTGACATGGTCAGCAGCTGCGCAGGTCGTGTCGCTCTCATCACGGGTATCACCGGCCAGGACGGCAGCTACCTGGCCGAATTGCTGCTGGAGAAGGGTTATGTGGTGCACGGCATCAAGCGGCGCGCCAGCAGCTTCAACACCGACCGCATCGATCACCTGTACCAGGACCCGCACGAGAGTGACCCGCGCCTGGTGCTGCATTACGGCGATCTCACCGACAGCACCAACCTGATCCGCATCGTGCAGCAGGTGCAGCCCGACGAGATTTACAACCTGGGCGCCCAGAGCCACGTGCAGGTGAGCTTTGAGAGCCCGGAGTACACCGCCAACAGCGATGCCTTAGGCACCTTGCGCATCCTGGAGGCCGTGCAGATTCTGGGGCTGAGCGCCAAAACTCGGATCTACCAGGCCAGCACCAGTGAGCTTTACGGCTTGGTGCAGGAAATCCCCCAAAAAGAGAGCACGCCGTTTTATCCGCGCAGCCCCTATGGGGTGGCCAAGCTTTACGCCTACTGGATCACGGTCAATTACCGCGAGAGCTACGGGATGTATGCCTGCAACGGCATCCTGTTCAACCACGAATCCCCAAGGCGCGGTGAGACCTTCGTGACCCGCAAGATCACCCGCGGCCTGGCGCGCATCGATGCGGGGCTCGATCAGTGCCTGTTCATGGGCAACCTCGATTCGCTGCGCGACTGGGGCCACGCCCGCGACTACGTGGAGATGCAGTGGCGCATGCTGCAGCAGCAGGGGGTGCCCGAAGACTTTGTGATCGCCACCGGCCGGCAGGAGTCGGTGCGGCGCTTCATCGAGCTCACAGCCGCCGAGCTGGGCTGGGGTCCCCTGGTCTGGGAGGGCGAGGGCATTGCCGAAACGGGTCGCCGCAGCGATACCGGTGCGGTGGTGGTGCGCATCGACCCCCGTTACTTCCGGCCGGCCGAGGTGGAGACGCTGCTGGGCGATCCGACCCGGGCCAAGGAGAAGCTGGGCTGGACTCCCACCACCACCCTTGAAGAGCTGGTGGCCGAGATGGTGGCCGCCGACAAGGAGGAGGCGGCCAAGGAAGCCCTGCTGCGCCGCAAGGGGTTCAACGTGGTGGGCTCGATGGAGAACCCGCCCACCAATCCGCTGGCGGTCAGCGCTCCGCAGCCATGAATGAACCGGGGTTTGTGCAACAACGCCTGATCCAGCCAGCTGATCGGATCGTTGTGGCCGGGCACCGGGGCATGGCGGGCAGCGCCATCTGCCGCGCCCTGCAGCGTGCGGGGTACAGCAATCTCTCGACGGCCGGCCGCGACCAGCTCGATCTGCTGGATCAGGGTGCCGTGGAACGGTGGTTTGGGGCTCAGCGTCCGGCTGTGGTGGTGTTGGCGGCCGCGAAGGTGGGCGGCATCCATGCCAATGCCACCTACCCCGCTGATTTTTTGCTGGAGAACCTCAAGATCCAGACCAACGTGATCGAGGCGGCCTGGCGCAGCGGCGTGCGGCGGCTGCTGTTTCTGGGCAGCAGTTGCATCTACCCGAAGTTTGCAGAGCAGCCAATCCGTGAGGAGGCCCTGCTCACTGGGTCGCTCGAGCCCACCAATGAGTGGTATGCCATTGCCAAGATCGCCGGGCTCAAGCTGTGCGAAGCGCTGCGGCGGCAGCACGGGTTTGACGCGATCAGCCTGATGCCCACCAACCTGTATGGGCCGGGCGACAACTACCACCCCACAGGCAGCCACGTGCTGCCGGCCCTGATCCGCCGCTTCCATGAAGCAAAAGAGGCTGACGCGGCTTCTGTGACCTGCTGGGGAACGGGTACGCCGATGCGCGAGTTCCTGCATGTGGATGATCTGGGCGCGGCTGCGGTGTTTGCGCTCGAGCATTGGGATCCCGGCGCTCCAGATGCACCGCGGGGTGTGGGGCCGGCTGGCGAAGACCTCGGGCCTCTTAATCACCTCAATGTGGGCACCGGCGTCGATGTGACCATCCGCGAGGCCGCCGAAACCGTGGCTCAGGTTGTGGGCTACGGCGGCGCCATCGCCTGGGATGCCAGCAAGCCCGACGGCACGCCCCGCAAACTGCTCAATGTGAGCCGCCTGGAGCAGCTGGGCTGGCGCGCGGGCATCGGCCTGCGCGATGGCCTGGCCGGCACCTACGGCGACTTTGCGAGGCAGCTGGCCAGCAACCGAGAGGCCGTGCGGCTGTAGGTCGTCAATTGGCAGGTCATTGTTGTGTGTCTGCGATCACGGCACGGCTGCATCAACGTGCCGTGATGCGGGCGTGCTGAGATGCGCGCGTGCCGCGATCGGAGCGTTGGAGAAGGCAGAGGGTTGCCGGCGAGGCATCAACGCGACGCCTGCGGCCGTCAAAGCGCCTTTTGTAGTGGCAGGCAGAATCAAGCAACGCTGAGATCCTCCATGCCGGCCTCTTTGACGCGCAACCTGGTCACCGGAGGCGCCGGCTTTGTGGGTTCACACCTGGCCGACCGTTTGATGCAGGCGGGCGAGGAGGTGATCGTCCTCGACAACTATTTCACCGGTCGCAAGGCCAACATTGCCCAATGGATCGGCCATCCGCGCTTTGAGCTGATCCGCCACGACGTGACCGAGCCGATCCGGCTGGAGGTCGACCGGATCTGGCATCTGGCCTGCCCGGCATCGCCGGTGCACTACCAGCACAATCCGATCAAAACGGCCAAGACCAGCTTTCTGGGCACCTACAACATGCTGGGCCTGGCGCGGCGGGTGGGGGCTCGGCTGCTGCTGGCCAGCACCTCGGAGGTGTACGGCGATCCAGAGGTGCACCCGCAGCCCGAGAGTTACCGGGGCTGCGTCAACACGATCGGCATCCGCAGCTGCTACGACGAGGGCAAGCGCATCGCCGAAACGCTGTGTTTCGACTACCGGCGCATGCACGGCACCGAAATCCGGGTGGCGCGGATCTTCAACACCTACGGGCCACGCATGCTGCCCAACGACGGCCGTG
>VGPQ01000229.1 GCA_016882555.1 Cyanobacteria bacterium M_surface_7_m2_040 | reverse complement strand
TGGGCATGAGGCTCACCGCGCTGCAGCAGTACGGCGTGGTCACGGCCAACTACTGGGCCTTCACGCTCACCGATGGCGCCCTGCGCATGCTGGTGGTCTTCCACTTCCACGAGCTGGGCTACAGCACGCTCGAGATCGCCTTTCTGTTTCTGTTCTACGAGTTCTTCGGCATCATCACCAACCTCGCCGGCGGCTGGCTGGGGGCGCGCTTCGGCCTGCGGCTGACGCTGTGGGCCGGCACGCTGATGCAGATCGGGGCGCTGTTGCTGCTGATTCCCGTGGCCGAGGCCTGGCCCAAGTGGTGGAGCGTGGCCTACGTGATGGTGTGCCAGGCGATCAGTGGCATCGCCAAAGACCTCAACAAGATGAGCGCCAAGAGCGCCATCAAAACCGTGGTGGCCGAAACCCCCGACGATCCTGGCAAGGGCGAAAGCCAGCTGTTCCAATGGGTGGCACTCCTCACCGGCTCCAAGAACGCCCTCAAGGGGGTGGGCTTTTTTCTGGGGGGCGTGCTGCTCACCACGCTGGGGTTCAACGCCGCGGTGGCCGCGATGGCGGCCGGGCTGTTCCTGGCCTTTTTGCTCACCCTGGTGCTGCCGGCGGAGATCGGGCGCATGAAGCAGAAGCCTGCGTTCAGCACCCTGTTCTCCAAGTCGGAGGGCATCAACGTGCTGTCGCTGGCGCGGTTCTTTCTGTTCGGCGCCCGGGATGTGTGGTTTGTGGTGGCGCTGCCGGTGTTTCTGCAGGCGGCCCTGGGCTGGCAGTTCTGGGAGGTGGGCGGCTTCATGGGCCTGTGGGTGATCGGCTACGGCCTCGTGCAGGGGGCGGCGCCGGCGCTGCGCCGCAGCTGGGGGCAGAGCGCATCCCCGGGGCCTTGGGCTGTGCAGTTCTGGGCGGCGGTGCTCACTGCGATCCCGGCGGGTCTCGCGGCGGCGTTGTGGCGCTCTGCGGCCCATCCAGGCCTGGTGGTGGTGGTGGGCCTGGTGGCCTTTGGAGTGGTGTTTGCGATGAACTCCTCGATCCACAGCTATCTGGTGCTGGCCTACAGCGCGCGCGAAGCCGTGAGTCTCAACGTGGGCTTCTATTACATGGCCAATGCGGCCGGGCGCCTGCTGGGCACGGTGCTGTCAGGGGCGGTGTTTCTCTGGGGCGGACTGGTGGCCTGCCTGTGGATCTCCTGCCTGCTGGTGGCCCTGGCCTGGCTGTGCAGCACCAGACTGCCCGCGGTGCCGCGTGCGCTCGCGGCAGGCGGCTGAGGCACGGTCCTGGAAGCGCACTGAGGCCTGCAAGCGCACTGAGGATGGATGTCCATCTGTACAGCAAGGTGCAGATGCTCGACCTATCCCACACCGCCCCATCCGCCTGCCTGTGCTGCGCCGTCAAGCGCCGCCTGGTCTTGGTCGGGTTGGTGATCGAGGAACAGCCTGAGGGTCACGGCGTGACTCCAATCGACCAACCCACAAACCAGTGCACCCCCAGTGCCACCCCACTGGGATGGGCGAGCCCCTCAGGTGCAACAAACCTCTCAGGAGCAACAAAAAAGGGGCCCATGTGGGCCCCCAGCTGCAAACCCAGAGCCACTGAGGGTCAGCGGCCGATCTGGGCGACAGCCTTTTTGGAGGCCGCCAGGATGCTGCCCTTGAGGGGCACGTAGTCCAGGCTGGAGGCCTGGTTCTGGGCCTGGGGGCTCAACAGATAGAGCATGGCCTTGCGAATCGCAGGTGCCTTGTCACCGTTACCGGTTTTGTAGGCCAGGATCCAGGTCAGAGTCGAAATGGGGTAGCTGTTGGCACCGGCGGGGTTGGGATCTTCGCCCGCGAGGTTGTCGTCCAGGCGGATGTTGTTGAGCGCCGCAGCGCCGGCTTCCTCGGTGGGCAGCACAAACTTGCCAGCCTTGTTCTGCACGGCAGCCGCCTTGATCACACCCTTGACATAGGCCTGGTTCAGATAACCGATGGCACCGGGGGTGTTCTGGATCAGGCCAGCAACACCCTCATTGCCCTTGCCGCCCACACCCACGGGCCACTTGACGCTCTTGCCCTCGCCCACCTTGCTCTTCCACTCGGAGGAGAAGGCGGAGAGGCTGTTGGTGAAGGCGAACGTGGTGCCGGAGCCATCAGAGCGATGGGCCACGGTGAGCTTGCCTTTGCCGCACTTGAGCTGATCCCAGGTGTTGATCTTGCCCAGGAAGATGCCAACGACCTGCTGTTGGCTCAGCTTGAGGCCCTTGCAATCGGCCTTGTTGAAGGCCAAGGCAATGGTGCCGCCCACGGCAGGAAACTGGATCACGCCACGCTTGACCTTGGACGCTTCCGAAGCCTTGATCGGCTCATCGGTCGCACCGAAATCGACAGAACCGGCCACGAACTGGCGCACGCCGGCACCCGAGCCCACCGATTGGTAGTTCACGCGCACCTGGTTGGCCACGCCGGCAAAGGCGCGCTGATAAAAAGCAGCCGGGAACGAAGCGCCGGCACCACTGATGGTGGCCTGGGCCAGCACCGGCAGAGCGAGGCCGGCAGCGGCAGCACTCACACCGACAACAAACGAGGCCTTCTTTGCGAAGGTCATGGAGAAGCCTTGGAGGGGGCACAACTTGAATAGCAAGCGGACAATTCTTCAGTCGTTATCAAGAGGTTAAGGGCCGTTCAAGATCTGGTTCAGAGTGCAAGTCCTGATCTTTGAACAAGCAAATTTCAACCGAGCAATGCAATCCAATCATGTGCTTCAGACCACATCGAATGCACACTACCAATGCGCAACAGCAAAAGACCAACAGCACAAACAGCAACGAACAAAACCAACAGGATGAATTCTCCTGAAGATCGATCATAAAAATGCCGCCAAGAAAAAAGCCCCTCATCGCTGAGGGGCTGGCAGAGGTGTGTGAGTGTCAGCGAGGACTCTTAGACAACGCGAAGGAGTGCGAACTTGAGCGTAGAGGATCCTGAGCGCTCAGCAAGGACTGAGATCAGAACCTGAACTGGGTCTGAACAAGGAAACCTGTCGCATTAAGCCAACGACCCTGCGAATTTTGCTGCTGCCCAAGAGGATTGGATAGGTAGAAGATCGCAGGAGTAACTGAGATGCTATCGGAAACCTTAAAGCGATAAAACCACTCAAAGGCATAGTTACTGTCATTAGCCCAGCGCTGGGTACGTCCAAGGTTTCTTACACCAGTTGCGAAAGTGCCCTGTCCCAATGCGAAACCAGCTGAATTGCCTTTCGCAAAAGCATCATTCCACTGAAACATTGCTGACCACGATTGCGCCGCATAAACTGATGTCACACCATTTGGTCCTGCAGCTGCAGAGCGGTTTGCGGCGACATTGGGAAGAATAACACCGCTTTGTGAAAGTCCGCTGTAGCCCCACCCTAGACTGACAGAGGGAATCCAGCCTGATTTCTGGGGCTCCCAATAGGCACCAAGACCCAACGAGTTA
>VGPQ01000228.1 GCA_016882555.1 Cyanobacteria bacterium M_surface_7_m2_040 | reverse complement strand
GAGACCCAGCCCCGCACTCCAGGGGCGCAGACCTGGAACCGCCACGACCTGGCCGGTTTCCGGGCAGTAGGCGCTCAGCTCGCCGCCATAGCAGGCACCGGTGTCGACCATCACGATCGAACCGAAGCGCCGCACGGCCGGCCCAGGCGTGTGCCCCACGATCACGGTGCCGAAGCGACCGTCGTAGGCCTGCCAGAAGGGAGCGCGAATGTTGAGGTGCGGCTGCCAGCTGAGTGGATCAAAGCCGGCATGGGTGGCCGCCCAGCCCTGGCCCATGTGCACGCGGGGCAGCTGCTCGAGCCGCTCGAGCCAGGTGCGGCAGAGCCGATCACCGAGCTGCCGGTAGGTGTCACAACCGGCCAGGCCGCTGCGCGCCTGCCAGGTGCCCTGGCGCAGCGCCATGGCCAGATCGGCCTCGTGGTTGCCCTGAAGCCAGATGGCGCGACCGCTGGCCACCAGCTCCCAGGCCAGCTCCATCGCCTCGAGAATGCGCGGGCCGCGGTTGATGACGTCACCGCAGAGCACAAGCCGATCGCCGGCGGGAAGCCGCTCCACCAGATCCCTCCAGGGACTGGGCACAGCCATGCACATCGCCGATGACCCAGTGGTGCTGGGTTGGGCTGCTGGGCGTCATCAAACCGATGCGTTGGCGCCAGTCTGCCTGCAGAAGGCGATCCTTGTCAGCCCCCCCTGCCAGGGCAAGCGGCGACTACGGTCGCTCGCAGCAAACGCCGAGCCGATGAGCGACGCCGACCGGTCTGAGCTGCGCGCGCTGCCCGCGGTTCAGCGGATCCGCCTGCTGGTGAAGGCTCTCGATGGTGCCAAACGCACCAATGAGGCCCTGGCGCAGTGCAGCGACGGCGAGGCGATGCTCGATGTGCTGCTCGATGCCTCCGCCAAGCTGGGGCTGGGGCTGAGCCGCAACGAGCTGGCCAACACACCACCGATCCGCGACTGGATCTGGTGGAAGAACAAACAGGCCCTGCTCACCATCGGCGACAACAAACCCCGCTACCAGCAGGACGGTGGCCAGGGCGGGCGCTGAACCCGCGGCAACCCCAGGCCAGGGCTCAGGCCCCAGCGGCCAGGGCGTCGGGAATGCTGCTGCTGGGGGCCTCGAAACTGCCCTTGCAGACGTATTCGAGCCGCAGCTTCAGGAAGGTGATGAACGTCTCATCGCTGGAGACCACCGCCGCCGCAGGCCTGGGCACAGCCGCCACCTGGGCGGCCAGCTCGGGCGCCTCCAGAAAGGCGGGCCGTTTCAACAGCCAGAAATCGATCGCCTTGCCCTGCTCGCCGTAGTGCCGCACCCGCTCGCGCAGCACTTCCTCCAGGGGCTCCTCCTCGGTGAGGAAGGCCTCGCTGGCGGCAACGAAGTGGTAGGTGCTCATGGGTGCAGGTCGCCGAACAGGGGGTCGCGGCGGGGATTCTGAACCAGGGCCTTCATCTCGCGCACGGCCTGCTGCAGACCCACCGCCAGGGCCCGGGCCACGATCGTGTGGCCGATGTTGAGCTCCTCCATGCCCTCAATCGCCGCCACTGGCTCCACGTTCTGGTAGGTGAGGCCATGGCCGGCGTTGACCCGCAGGCCCAGGCTCCGGGCCCTGAAGGCGCCCTCGGTGAGGCGTGCCAGCTCATGGGGCTGGGCCGGCCAGGGCGCCTCGGCGTAGGTGCCCGTGTGCAGCTCGACCCAGCGGGCACCGCTGGCGGCGCTGGCCTCGAGCTGGGGGCCATCGGCATCGACGAACAGGCTGACGCCGATGCCCGCCTCCTGCAGCCGCCCCACCAGCCCCTGAAGGCTGGAGAGCTGGCCGGCCACATCCAGGCCGCCCTCGGTGGTGACCTCCTGGCGCTTCTCCGGCACCAGGGTCACCATGTGGGGCCGCAGGCGCAGGGCGATGGCCTCCATCTCGGGCGTGGCGGCCATCTCCAGGTTGAGCCGGCTGCGCACGGTCTGGCGCAGCAGCTCCACGTCGCGGTCCTGGATGTGGCGCCGGTCTTCACGCAGGTGCACGGTGATGCCATCGGCACCGCCCAGCTCGGCCAGCAGGGCATAGGTCACCGGATCGGGCTCCACGGTGCGCCGGGCCTGGCGCACGTTGGCGATGTGATCAATGTTGACCCCCAGGCTGGCCATGGCCTCGCAACCGATGTGGCGATCCTATGGATGGCCCGCTGATGCAGCACAGGCATGGCTCAGACCCCTAGCGTCTGATCCCATGACGCGCGAGCAGCAGCTCTGCAACGGGATCAGCCCCTGGCTGTCGCCGGTGGCCATGGTGATCACCCAGGACCTGGTGCTGCGCCAGTTCTTCCGCGGCGTGACCGTGCTCGACGGCCACCACCTGCCCCACAGCGGTCCGGTGCTGCTGGCGCCGACCCACCGCAGCCGCTGGGATTCGCTGCTGCTGCCCAACGCGGCCGGACGGCGGGTGAGCCGTCGCGACTGCCGCTTCATGGTGACCATCGATGAAATGCGCGGGCTGCAGGGCTGGCTGCTGCGGCGCCTGGGCTGCTTCGCCGTGGATCAGAACCGGCCAACGCTGCAGAGCCTGCGCTACGCCGTCGAGCTGCTGCAGCAGGGCCAGCAGCTGGTGGTGTTTCCCGAGGGGCGGATCAAACGCGACCACGAGACCCCCATCCGGCTGCAGCAGGGGCTGGCTCGCCTGGCACTGCTGGCCCGCAGCCAGGGGGTTGATGTGCCGGTGCTGCCGGTCGGCCTGGCCTACCAGCACCGGCCGGCCCGCTGGCGCGACCGTGCTGCGGTCTGTTTTGGTGCCCCGCTGATGGCCGGGGGCCGCGGCCGCGATGGAGCCCAGGCGTTCAGCCACGAGCTGGCCCTGGCCATGGAACGCTGCGAGCGGCGAGCCTGTGCGGCGATCGGTGCAAGAGCGGCCCTGGCCGAGGCCGCCAACGACTCCCCGTAGAGTCGGGTCATTGCGTGTCGTTCCAGTGGGTCGCCTTTCTGCACTTCGTGCCACCGCGGTGGCCGGCCTGTTCAGCCTCGCCGGCGCAGCAGCGCTGCTGCAGACCCCGGCGGCCCTGGCCCAGGCCGAACCCACCAAAGCCCTGGAGGCCTCGGGCAGCCCCTTCAACCTCAGCGCGGTCAATGCGCTGCTGAGCCGTGGCGATGCCGCCGCCGCCAGCGGCAACCTCAGCGAAGCCCGCCGGCTCTATGACCAGGCTCGCGATGCCTGCCGCCGCCTGCTCGGTTTCTACCGCGACCTGAGCGGCTCCTTCCGCGGCCTCGACGCCCGCATCCCCCGGGAGATGGACGGCAAGGGCCGCGAGGCCCTCGAGACCATGGCCTCGGCCAACCTGCGGCTGGCGGCCGTGTTCCGGCGTCAGAACCAGCCCGAGGTGGCCGTGCCCCTGCTGGTCGAGGTGGTGAAGGTGATGACCCCGGCCAATGAGAATGGCCGCAAGGCCTACCAGCAGCTGGTAGAACTGGGCT
>VGPQ01000227.1 GCA_016882555.1 Cyanobacteria bacterium M_surface_7_m2_040 | reverse complement strand
TTCTGCGCCAGCCGCACCGCTGCGCTGGAGCTGGCGGCCTCGTCTGCTGCGCGTTGAGCGGATCAGCCCGGGCCGGCTTCCGCCCGCTGGGCCTCGGCGATCAGGCGCTGCACCCGCTCCAGCAGCGTTTCGTTGCTCATGCGGTTGTTGAGCCGATCCCCTCAGCAGCGGCTCGACGAGCTGCTTTGCTGATCAACGTGGTGAGACACAACAGCTAGGGCGACACTGCCGACGCTGTTGGCCAGGCCGTAGTTCTCAAACGGAATCCGGCCCACGCCCTCCGAGCCGGCCAGCATCCCCACCGACAGGAACAGCACCAGCACGGGCACGCCCAGGCGGGCGGAGAACTTGCTGGAGGCGATGCCCAGCAGCAGGAGCACTCCTGCCAGGAGCAGGCCGGCATGGATCGACACGCTCCCCCCTGCGGCTGGGTCATCAACAATGACGGAAAGCCGGTGGCACCGACTTCCCGGTGGTGGGATCCAGGCGCTCTGCCAGCCAGGCCACCGGCAGCATCAGCAGCATGGGCAAGGCGCAGACCAGCAGTTGTTCCAGGTTCAGGGGGGCTGTGCTGAAGAAACGGTTCAACGCCGGCGTCTGGCTGAACAGGGTCTGAACCGCCAGCGTGCCTGCGATCGCCAGCCCCATGGCAGGAGCCCTCGTCACGACCTGCCAGCCACGCGTAGGCAGATCCCGCAGCCCACGGCGCAGCTGACTGATGCTGACCAGATACACCAGATGGGCCAGCACCAGGGCCTGGATCGCCATCGTGCGGGCCAGAGCCAGATCGTTGCTGCGGTGGGAGCCCCAGAAGAACAGCCCGTAGATCACCGCCCAGCTGAACAGCGACACCAGCAGCACCCGTCGGATCAGGCTGCCCGTGAGCAATGGCTGCTCGGGGGGCCGCGGCGGTTGCTCCATCAGCTGCGGGGCGATCGGCTCGAAGGCCAGCGCGATCGACATCGTCAGCGAACAGATCATGTTCAGCCACAGCACCTGCAGCGCAGTGATCGGCAGCGGGGCACCCAGCACCGCCGACAGCAGAATCGTCATCGAGGCGCCGCCATTGACCGGCAGCACGAAGGCCAGCGTCTTGCGCAGATTGAGGTACACCGTGCGCCCCTCTTCCACCGCCGCCTCGATCGTGGCGAAGTTGTCGTCGGTGAGCAGCATGTCGGCGGCCTGACGCGCCACCTCGGTGCCGCCCTCACCCATGGCGATGCCGATGTCGGCCTGCTTGAGCGCCGGCGCGTCGTTGACGCCGTCGCCGGTCATCGCCACCACCTCGCCGTTGGCCTGCAGGGCCTGCACCAGCTGCAGCTTCTGGGCCGGCGCCACCCGGGCGAACACATCGACGCGATCCACCAGCTCAGCGATCGCATCAGGGGTGAGAGCAGCTAACTGGCGCCCATCCACAGCCGGCAGCTCGGCGGATCGATCGGCAGCATTGGCGCTCCTACCGATCCCCATCTGCCGCGCGATCGCCCGGGCGGTTTCCAGGTGGTCGCCGGTGATCATCTTCACGCGGATGCCGGCGGCCTGACAGGCGGCTACGGCCCGGATCGCCTCGGGGCGCGGTGGATCGAGCATCCCCTGCAGGCCGAGGAAATCCAGGTCGGCCGCCACATGGTGATGCTCGAGCTGGTCGAGGGCCGGATCGGCCAGACCGATGGCGAAGGCCAGCACCCGCTCGCCCCGGGCCGCCATCGCCGCCACGGCGGCTTCGATGGCGCCGCGATCGAGGGGCTGGGGCCGGCCGGCGGCGTCGAGCTGGCGGCTGCAGCGCTGCAGCACCGCCTCCACCGAACCCTTCAGCAGGATCCGCTCGCTGCCATGCAGGGTGGCCATGAACTGCTGCTCGGATTCAAACGGGATCGCATCGCGGCGCGGGTGGCGCTCGAGGGCCTCCTGGCGATCGATGCCCACCGAACGGGCCGCCACCAGCAGGGCGGTCTCGGTGGGGTCGCCCACCAGGCCCTCCTGGCTGCTGGGGCGGGCGTCGTTGCAGAGCAATCCAGCCAGCACCGTTTCCTGCAGGGCCACGTTGCTGAACGCGCCATTGGCAGGCCACAGCTCTTCAATCGCCAGAAGCTCACCACCGCCGTAGAGGTGCTGCACCGTCATCCGGTTCTGGGTGAGCGTGCCGGTCTTGTCGGAGCAGATCACCGTGGTGCTGCCCAAGGCCTCCACCGCCGGCAGCCTGCGGATGATCGCCCGCCTGAGCGCCATGCGGTGCACGCCGATCGCCAGGGTGATCGTCACGATCGCCGGCAGCTCCTCGGGGATCGCCCCCACCGCCAGCGCCACCGCACCATCGAACATCTCCTCGGCGCTGCGACCCCGCACCACTCCCGCCACAAAGGTGAGGGTGGCCACCACCAGGATGGCCTTGAGCAGGGTGCGGCTGAAGCGCCCGAACTTTCGCGTCAGCGGTGTGGTGAGGTCCACCTGCTCCTGCAGGGAGGTGGAGATGCAGCCCACCTCCGTGCCGTTCCCGGTGGCCACCACAAGACCCAGACCCTGGCCAGCCGTGACGAAACTGCCGGCGTAGGCCATGCCGATCCGCTCGGCCAGGGGCGCCTCAGGCTCGACGGCCGTGGTGCCCTTGGCCACCGGCAGCGACTCACCGGTGAGCCCCGACTCATCGACGTGCAGGTTGCGGCTCTGCAGCACCCGCAGATCAGCGGGCACCCGGGCGCCGGCCTCCAGGCGCACCAGGTCGCCGGGTACCAGCTGGGCGGAGTCCAGGCGCCGCCGCACTCCATCGCGCACCACCTCCACCTCGGTCTGCACCGAGCGCGCCAGGGCGGCGATAGCGCTCTCGGCCTTGCTCTCCTGCACGAAGCCGATCACGGCATTGATCAGCGTGACGCTCCAGATCACCAGAGCATCGCGGGGCTTGCCCAGGGCCAGCTTGACGCTGCCCACCACCAGCAGGGTGATCAGCAGCGGGTTGTTGAACTGCAGCAGAAACTTCAGCCAGCCGGGCTTGCCGCCGCGGCTGGTGATGCTGTTCGCGCCGTGCTCCTGGAGCCGCCGCTGGGCCGCCGCCTCGCTCAGTCCCCGCTCGCCATCACTGTCCAGGGCCTCCACCAGCGTGGAGAAGGGCTCGGCGTGGGGCCGGGATGGAAGCAATCCATGGGGTGTGGCCATAGCATCCGACTCCATGTGCTCAGGCTTGTGTTCAAAGGGCCACCGAGCCACTCCACCTAAAACCCCCTTAAAGCATCATGGACGCGTGGATACGGCTGGGCTGAGCTAGCCGGCAATGCCCAGGAAAGAGGCCCACAGGCAGTTCAGAACTAGCCGCACCTAGGGGAGACTTTGATTCGGTCGTAAGCGCTGCCTCTAAAGCGGCAGGGCCCCGAAATGCAGCAGCTGCAGGGGCAGGGTCCACAGCGATGCCGCCAGGGGCACCGCCACCGCAGCCGCTAGCCAGCGCGGCATCCGGGCCGCCAGCCAT
>VGPQ01000226.1 GCA_016882555.1 Cyanobacteria bacterium M_surface_7_m2_040 | reverse complement strand
GGCCGGCTGGGCCAACGGCGCTTTGCTGCTGGGCCTGCTGCTGATGGCGCTGGTGGCCTGGGGCAGCACGCCACTGGTGCTGGCGCTGGTGCTGGCCTGCTGCGGTGTGGGCTACGCCTACCAGGGACCGCCGCTGCGCCTCGGCTACCACGGCCTGGGTGAGCCCCTGTGCTGGTTGGCGTTTGGCCCCCTGGCCACCGCCGCCGCCCTGCTGGCCCTCGATCCAGCGCTGGGCGGTGTGCCCTGGGGGCCGGCCCTGGAGCTGGGCAGCGGCCCGGCCTTGGCCACCACCCTGGTGCTGTTCTGCTCGCACTTTCACCAGGTGGATGACGACGCTGCCCATGGCAAGCGCTCACCGGTGGTGCGCCTGGGCACGGCCCGGGCCGCCGGGTTGATCCCCTGGGTTGTGGCCCTGAGCCTGGCGCTGCAGCTGCTGCCGGTGCTGATGGGCCTCTGGCCGCTCACGGCGCTGCTGGGGTTGATCGGGGTGCCGCCGGGGCTGGCGCTGATCCGCTTGCTCGAGCGCCATCACGATCAGCCGGATCGGATCCGTGGCAGCAAGTTTCTGGCGTTGCGCTTTCAGAGCCTCAGCGGCCTGGGGCTGGCGGCGGGGCTTGCCCTGGGCCGCGGTTTCTGGGCGGGCTAGGGGGATGGCGGCTGCCGGGGCTGAGGTGGTGTCGCTGCAGTGGCGACCGTTTGCGATGGCCTTGCCCCGGCCGCTCAGCACGGCCCGCGGCACCCTGGCCGAGCGCCGCGGTTGGCTGCTGCGGCTCAGCAGCTCTACGGGGGCCGTGGGCTGGGGTGAAGCGGCGCCGCTGGCGTTTGGCGAAGCTGGCCGCGCCCGTCTGGACCAGACCCGGGCGGAGTTGGAGGGGCTTGCTCTCATGGGGGAACCCATCCTTGGCGCCATGGGTGCTTGCCGTGCGGCTCCCAGTAGCGCTCGCTTGCCGATCGCCCAGCTCGAGGCGGTGATCGCTGCGCAGCGCTGCTCGGCCGATCTGGCCTTTGCCCTCGGCAGTGCCCTTGCCGAGCTCACACACCAGGTGGGCGCTGGCGCCGGCGGTTGGTTGCCGGCGCCGGCCTCGGCGCAGCTGCTGCCGGCGGGCGCGGCGGCGCTGGATGCCTTGGAGGCTGCACTGCAGAGCCGCCAGCAGCACCCTCAAGCAAGGCCCAAGGCCCCTGAGGCCAACGGCCCCTGCTTCAAGTGGAAGGTGGCGGTGCATCCCGATGCCGAGGAGCGGGCGCTGCTGGAGCAGCTGCTGGCGCGCTTGCCGGCCGCTGCTCGCCTGCGGCTCGATGCCAACGGCCAGTGGGACCGGTCCACCGCGGCGGCCTGGGCGGATCGCCTCGCGGGCGACGAGCGGCTGCAGTGGTTGGAGCAACCGCTGGCGCCCACTGATCATGCAGGGCTGGAGGAGCTGGCCCGGCGGCTGCCGGTGGCCCTCGATGAATCGCTGCGCGAGCAGCCCCAGCTGCGGCAGGGCTGGCGCGGCTGGCAGGTGCGGCGCCCCAGCCAGGAGGGGGATCCGCGGCCGCTGCTGGCCGAGCTCGCCGCCGGACGGCCGCAGTTGGTGCTCAGCACCGCCTTTGAAACCGGCATCGGCCGCCGCTGGCTGCACCATCTGGCGGGGCTCCAGGCCAAGGGGCCCACGCCCGCGGCGCCTGGTCTGGCGCCCGACTGGCAACCCAGCGGGTCGTTGACCAGCGCCGATCCGCGGCAGGTGTGGGAGGCGGCGGCATGGGCGAGGGTGGCATGAGCAACAACGGCATGACCCCCGAGCAGCTAGCGCGGGCCTGGGAGGCCGGCCGCATCACCCCGCTGGCCGCCCCTCAAGACGCCACCGCACTGCAAGTAGCCCTCGGTGGTGCCGCCGCAGCTGGGCTGCTGGCTGAGCTGGCCGCGCGCCATGGCCCGGGGGTGATCGTGGGCAGCGGCGGCTCGGCGGGGGGGCGCCGCTGGTGCCTGCAGCCATTGGCCCATCTGCAGGCCTCGGCGGCGGCCACGGCCCACTGGCTGGGCGAGCTGGGGCTTGATCCAGCCGCCTGTGTGCATCTCAATCCGCTGCCGCTGCATCACGTCAGTGGCCTGCTGCCGCAGGTGCGCTGCCGCCAGTGGGGCGCTGCTCATCGGCGGCTTGAGCCGGCCTGGATGCGGGAGCCCGCCAGCCTGGCGGCTGCTGTGCCCGCCGCCGCGCTGGCCCAGGAGCATGCGCTGCTGCTGTCGCTGGTGCCCACCCAGTTGGCGCGGCTGCTGGAGCACCCCGCTGGGGTTGCCTGGCTGCAGCAGCTGGCGGTGATCTGGGTGGGCGGGGCGCCGCTGCCGCAGGCGCTGGCGACACGGGCCCGCCAACTGGGTCTGCGCCTGGCCCCCTGCTACGGGGCCACCGAAACGGCCGCGATGGTGTGTGCCCTGCCGCCGGCGCGCTTCCTGGCGGGGGACGACGGTTGTGGCCCGCTGCTGATCGATGTACACCTGCACATCGATCCCAACACCGAGGCTCTGGAGCTCACCACCCCGCGCCTCAGTCCGGGCACGCTGGAGCAGGGCCGCCTGCGGCCGCTGCCGCGCACGGCTGCCGGCGGTTGGCGCAGCGGTGATGCGGCCCAGCTCGGCCCAGCGGGGGTGCGGATCCTGGGCCGCCTCGATGGGGCGATCCACAGCGGCGGTGAAACCGTCTTCCCCGAGCAGGTGGAGCAGGCGTTGCGCGCGATGAGCCATGCCGCCGGTTTGCCGCTGGCCGAGGTGCTGCTGCTGGCCGAGCCGTGCCCCGAATGGGGCGAACGCCTGGTGGCCCTGGTGCGGCCGCTGGATGGGGCCGCCGAGGAGCCGCTGCTGAAGGCCCTGGTGCGCCTGGCCCAGCCTTTGCCCCCCAGTCAGCGGCCACGGCGATGGCTGCTGTGCCCCGGGTTGCAGCGCAGCCCCCTGGGCAAATGGCAACGGTCGCGCTGGCAGGCCTGGCTGCAAGACCTGCCTGCCAGTTCTGGCTAGATGGTGATGACAGCGGCGACGCTGGGCGCTACAAGCGGGCGATCACAGCACAACCATGCTTGAGCGCGATCCCAGGCACAGCGATCTCAGTCACCGCGACCCCAGTCACAGTGATAGTCAGAGTGACAGTCACAGTGTCAACGACCGCCACCAGATCGAGGTCAGCAACACGAAGCTGGCTGCCGGCCTGTCAGCCATGTTTCTGGGAGCGTTTGGGGTGCACAAATTCATCCTTCGCTACTACACAGCGGGCGCGATCATGCTGGCCGTCAGTGTGCTCACCTGCGGCCTGGGAGCCTTTGTGATGGGGGTGATCGGGGTGATTGAGGGCATTCTTTATCTCTCGAAAACCCCTGATGCGTTCGATGCTGCCTATCTCACCAGCCGCCGCCCCTGGTTTTGACCATGAACCGTTTTGATCGCCAGCAAGCAGTTTTGAGCGGCACTGTTGACCGGCACAGTTGAGCGAGACGGCATCGCCATGCGCAGGGTGCA
>VGPQ01000225.1 GCA_016882555.1 Cyanobacteria bacterium M_surface_7_m2_040 | reverse complement strand
AGCAGGTTGGTGCCGTCGGAATTCAGGTTGCCGGGGGGCTTGCCCCAGTTCTCCTCCAGGCGCTCGGAGTAGGGCGTCAGCCGCTCGTACTCCTCAACGCTCATGCGATGGGCGATCGCCAGCTCGGGGGCGCCCTCCATGGCCTCGGGGTCCTTGAGCACCGCCTCCATCAACTCCTTGCTGGTGGCCGGCAGACCGCTGACGTCATAGCCCTTCGCCGCCATCTCCTCCATCACCCGGTGGATGGAGCCGAACACGTCGAGGTAGGCGGCGGTGCCCACGTTGCCCTTGTCGGGCGGGAAGCTGAACACCGTGATCGCCAGCTTCTTGGTGGCACGCGGCTTGATCCGCAGCGAGGCCCAGCGGATGCAGCGCTCGGCGATGGCCTCCACCCGGTCCTGCAGGGTGTGGGCCTTGCCGGTGGCATCGTCGCGGCCACTGAGCACGATCGGCTCAATGGCGCCATCGAGCTCGGGGATGGCGATCTGCAGCGCCACCTGCACCGGGTGCAGGCCCAGATCGCTCTCTTCCCACTCCTGGGTGGTCTGGAACACCAGCGGCAGCGCCACCATGTAGGGGCGGTTGAGCTTCTTGAGCACCTCGATCGCCTTGGGGTGGTCCTGGCGGGCCGGGCCGCCCACCAGGGCAAAGCCGGTGAGGGAGACCACGCCATCGACTTGGGGCTGGTCGGGGTTCAGCGGGTCATAGAAGAAGGCATTCACCGGCTTGGTGAAGTCGAGGCCGCCGCAGAACACCGGAATCACGGTGGCGCCGCGGTACTCCAGCTCCTGGATCACCGCCACGTAGTGGGCTTCATCGCCGGTGACGATGTGGCTGCGCTGCAGCACCAGGCCGATCACCGGCCCCTGGCGGGCCGCATCGCTGAGATCGCTGCGGCTGGCGGTCCAGTTGAGGTATTCCTTGAGGTCCTCGAACATCGAGGGGGCCAGGGGGTGCCAGATGCCCAGATCGGGGAACACCACCGGCTCGGCCACCGCGATCTCAGGGCGCTCGGCCGCGTCGGCTCCCTTGCGGGGGAACACGTACTTGTCGGCCAGCATCAACAGGAAATTCCTGAGGTTGTCGGGCGTGCCGCCCAGCCAGTACTGGAAGCTGAGCATGAACGAGCGGGCGTCCTGCGCCTTCTCGACCGGCAGGTACTTGAGCACCGTCGGCAGGGTGTTCAGCAGCTTCAACATCGCGTCCTGGAAGCCGGCGCCGCCGGCCTCCTTGCGCTTTTTCATGAAGCTGGCTATCGCGCTCTTGCTCTGGCCGAGCTGGGCCATCGAAAAGGTGCCCAGCTTGTTGAGGCGCATCACCTCGGGCATCGAGGGAAACACCACCGCCGCCTTGAGCCGGTCGCGGTGCGGCGCCACCGCCTCGACCACCTTCTGGGCCAGATCTTCAATGAAGATCAGCGAGGCGATGAACACATCGGCCGCCGCCACATCGGCGCAGAAATCGGCGTAGTTGCCAGGGTCGCGCAGCTCCTCGATCAGATAGCCGCTCAACTCGATGGCCAGCGGGCCGTTCTGGTCGTTGAGGCTGGTGGCCGCCTGGGTCAGGGCGTTCTGGTACTGGGGCTCGAGCACCACGTACACCGCCTTCATGACGGCGCCGGGATGGTTCTCGGCAGGGCTGACCCGACGGTTGGCGGAGCGGACCTGCGTGAACATGCGGCCAGATAGAGCACGATGATGCAGCCTACGAAGTGCAGGGCCACAGGCGCGGACCTCTGCTGCCCCCATAGGCTCAGCGCAGCTTTTCCGCATCCCCATGGGCCAGACGCCCGCCACTCCCGCTGCGATCCCTGTGGTGGTCGCCGGCGCCCTGGGTCGCATGGGAGCCGAGGTGATCAAGGCGGTGCTCAGTGCACCCGATTGCGAGCTGGTGGCCGCCATCGACACCACCCCTGGCAAGGAAGGAGCCGATGTGGGCCTCGAGCTGGGCCTGGGCGAGCTCGAGGTGGCCCTCACCGCCGACTTCGAGGGAGCCCTCTGCCTGGCCAGCCAGAACGCCCGCCACAGCGGGCCCGGCGGCGGCGCAGTGCTGGTGGATTTCACCCACCCGAGCGTGGTCTACGAGCACACCCGCGGCGCCATCGCCTATGGGGTGCACCCGGTGATCGGCACCACGGGGCTCAGCCCCGAGCAGCTCGGTGAGCTGGCCGTGTTTGCCGAGAAGGCCTCCATGGGCGGGGCGGTGATCCCCAACTTCTCAGTGGGCATGGTGCTGCTCCAGCAGGCCGCTGCCGCAGCCGCCCGCTTCTACGACTACGCCGAGCTCACCGAGCTGCACCACAACCGCAAGGCCGACGCCCCCAGCGGCACCTGCATCAAGACCGCCGAGCTGATGGAGGAACTGGGCAAGCAGTTCAACCCCCAGCAGGTCGACGAGCACGAGACCCTGCCCGGCTGCCGCGGCGGGGTGCGCGAGAGCGGCCTGCGGCTGCACTCGCTGCGCCTGCCGGGGCTGGTGGCCCACCAGGAGGTGATGTTTGGCGCGCCGGGCGAGACCTACACCCTGCGCCACGACACGATTGATCGCAGCGCCTACATGCCCGGTGTGCTGCTGAGTGTGCGCAAGGTGCGCCAGCTGGGCGGCCTGGTATACGGGCTGGAACGCCTGCTTTGAACACGGCACCATGAACTTCAACAGCGGGGTCGGGGCCCGCAGACGCTGATCCCTTGCCACACCCATGCTGATCCCGCTTCGCCCCGGCGAGTTGCCCCGGCTGATTCCAGCGGTGGCCACAGGCCCCCAGTTCACCGCCTGCAGCGGCAACCCCCGCAAGCTGCTGCAGCGGGTGCTGATCGCGGTGATCGGCGGGGTGATCTCGTTGCTGCTCAGCCAAAGCCTGTTTTCCAGCCGCTGGGGCCCGGTCTGGCTGGTGGTGGGCTTCGTGTTTCTGCTGTATCTGCTGTGGGGGCCGATCCTGGAGGCGGGACGGCGCAACGCCACCTTGAGGCGCTATCCGGCGGCAGCGATCTTTGAGGGGGAAGTGGCCGCGATCGAGCAGCGTGAGGTGGTCGAGAACCGGCGCGAGCAGGCCGACAAGAGCGGTCGCCTCCAGCTGGTGGAAAACACGCGCACCTGGATCAGTCTCGAGCTGGAAGACGAAGACGGCTATCTGGGACGCATTCGCTTCCCAATGGAGAAAAAGCATCAGCAAATCCGCCGCGGCATGGTGATTCGGACCCTGGTGCTGAGTGAGCGCAAAGATTTCTCCCGGGTGGGGGCGATCAGCGATGCCTGGCTGCCCCAGCTCAAGCTCTGGGTGGGCGAGTACCCCTACCTGCTGCACCCTGCGTTCGAAGAGCTCTGCCTGAGGCGACTGCGCTAACGCCGGCAACGCCAGCACGGGCAACGCTGACAAAAGCGCAACATTGCGTTACATTGTCGTAACACCACGTTACGGAGTGCCATGACCCAAGCCAATCCCGCAGCCCCCGGCACCATTCGCGGCGCCACCGTGACCACCGAA
>VGPQ01000224.1 GCA_016882555.1 Cyanobacteria bacterium M_surface_7_m2_040 | reverse complement strand
CGGTGCAGCAGGCCCTGCGGCTGCGCAGCCTCGATGCACCCCTGGCCGGCGGCGACGCCGCTGAGGCGCCGTTGACCCTGCTCGATGTGGTGAGCGAAGCGATTGCCTGCTAGCGCTGCAGCAGCAATGCCCCCGCCATCGCCAGCAGGGCGGCGATGGCGGTCTGCAGGCCGTTGACCAACTCGTTGCTGAGCCACTGCAGGCGCCGTTGCAGGGTGGCGCCGATGGCGCTCTCGATCAGGGTGGCGAGCAGTGCCACCGCCGCGACCAGCAGCAGCGGTGCCGGCGCCCCGATCAGCCCCAGCGCGGCGCACAGCAGGGCCATCAGCACAGCGCCGGCGGCGCTGGCGGCGGTGCCCTCGAGGCTGATCGCCCCTTCGGTGCCCGCCGGCACCGGCTGCAGCGTGGTGATCAGCAGGGTGCGGCGGCCCCAGCGCTTGCCGATCTCGCTGCCGAAGGTGTCGGCCAGCTTGGCGGCAAAGCTGGCGGCGAAGCCCACGAGCAGTACCGGCCGCAGCGGCTCCGGCGCCAGCGGCAGCAGCAGCGCCAGCAGCGCCCCGCTGGCGGCCGATCCCCACACGTTTTCGGGGCCGCGGCGGCCACCGCGGGCCTCGGCCAGCCCGCGGGCCTGCTTGGTGCCGTAGCCCAGTCGGGTCACCAGCGAGCCCAGCAGCAGGTAGGCCACCACGGCCAGCCAGCCGCGCGGGCCCAGGCAGCCCCACAGGATCGTGCCCAGAACGGCCGCATGCACCCAGCCGGCGCGGGTGAGCACGGGCGCCCGGCTGGCGGCGGCAATCAGCACAGCATTGATGGCGGCGGCGGCCAGCCAGTGCAGCAGGGTCTGGGGCGCAGCGGCGTCCATGGCATCGGGCATCGACAGATCCACTGTGTTGCACTGCCCTAAGCAACCCCCGCGGCGGGCCTTGGGGCAGCGGATAATCACTGCAGCCGAGGCGTTTCACGGTGTTCAACAACAAGGGCAGCTTCTTCCTGGATCTCGGCAGCGAGGGCGCCAAGCCGGCCCAGGTGGCCATCGCCCCCGACAAGCCCGAGCCCAAGGCCAAACAGGCCGCGGCAGAGCCCGTGATCGCCGTGGGCAGCAAGCCCGCGACCAGCGCCCCTGGAGCCGCTGCTGCTCCGGCGGCCACCCAGGCGCCGGCACCGACCGGCGGTTCCACCCTGACCACCGCCGAGGCCATTGCCGCCGAGCTGCGGGCGGCCCAGGAGGCCAAGCCGGCCGCCACCCTGGCCACCTTTGCGCCGGAGTGTCTGAACCCCGCCAACGCGGTGCCCACCCGCCGTCGCCGCGCCGGCGCCAACCTGGCCGGCTTCAAGAGCATGGCGGCGGGCCTGTTCCGCAGCTAGCCGCGCCAGCTGCACAGCGCCGCAGCGGCGGCCACCGCTGCCGTGGAGGTGCGCAGGATCGTGGGCCCCAGGCCCACGGCCTGCCAGCCCAGGCTGAAGGCCAGCTCTTCTTCTGCCGGGCTCCAGCCCCCCTCGGGGCCGATCGCCACGCAGATGGATCGATCGGCTGCCTGGGACCAGCGCGGCGGCAGCAGCTCAGCCAGCAGCGGCGGATGCTGCCGGCGCGTGGTGGCCAGCAGCCGCAGACCGTGGGGCTGGCTGAGCCAGTTGGCGGCGCTGGCGGGCTCGCCAGCTGCGGCGCCCACAGCCGTTCGCACTGCTCCACCGCCTCGCGCACGATCACGGCGGAGCGCTGCCGGTTCCAGCGCTCGGCCACGCTGCGCTCAGCGATCAGCGGTTGGATGCGGTCGATGCCCAACTCGGTGGCCATGCGCACCAGCAGCTCGCCGTCGCGGCGTGGCAGCGCCACCGCCAGCTGCAGCTCGGGGCTGGGCGCCGGCTGTGCCTGCGCCGGTTGATCCAGGCCCGTGAGCAGGCGGGCGTGGGGGGGCTCCAACACCGCCTGCCACAGCAGCCCCACCCCATTGACCACGGCAAAGCAGTCGCCGCTCTTGAGCCGCAGCACCCGCTGCAGGTAATGGGTTTCAGCGTTGTCGAGCGGCAACCGCGGGCCTGAGCCCGCTTGCGCCGCCGCGCCGGCCAGCCGCTCGGGGGCGATCAGCAGCCGTCGCTGTTCTTTGGCCAACGCTCAGTCGATGGTGTCGTCGATGGCGCCATCGAGGGCGTCCAGGCCGGCAAACATTGACTCCGGTTGCTCCTCGATCGGCCAGTCCTCATTGAGGCCACCGATCAACAGCTGCTCGATCTCCACCACGTCGTTGTTGAGCTGGCGCAGGGCGTTGATCAGCACGTCGAGCGCGAAAGCATCACTTGTGCCCAGATCCACCCAGCAGCGGGCCCAGCAGCCCTGCTGCTCCAGGGGACCCATGTTGTGCATGAGGGCCGGCATCGCCCGCTCGGCATCATCAACGTCGTAGCTCAGCCAGCTGAGCTCGGCCCCCTCTGCCTCGTGGGTTTGCAGGGCCTCGGCGTTGAAGCCGCCCAGCTTGCCCAGGAAGAACCAGCTGTCGAACACGGTTTCCACATAACCCCGCTCGCCCTGGCCCAGGGGGTTGGCGGTGCGCAGCCAGATCCAGCAGTTGAACGGATCGATCTCGCGGAACTGAACCTCCATGGAGCTGAGCCGCAGCAGCGTCTGAGTCTCTCCATCAAACACGCCCGTGCGCCAGGCATGCTGGAGCCCATGCTGGACCTCGAGGGCATTCGCTACCAGAGCGCCACGGCGCCCGAGCCGGTGCTCAAGGGCATCGACCTGCAGCTGGCTCCCGGGCAACTGGGGCTGGTGGCGGGCCGCAGCGGCTGCGGCAAGACCACCCTGCTTGAGGTGATCAGCGGCCTGGCTGAGCCGTCGGCCGGCACGGTGCGCTGGCAGGGGCAGCGGCTCAACGGGCGCCAGCGGCGCTGGCTGTGCGGGCTGGTGTTTCAGTTCCCCGAGCGCCATTTTCTCGGTCTCACCGTGGGGCAGGAGCTCAAGCTGGGCCACCGGCGCCTGAGCGCCGATGACGCTGCGGCGGTGCTGCGGCAGGTGGGGCTTGAGGGCCTGGCGTTCACCCAGGTGCCCGAGCAGCTCAGCGGCGGTCAGCAGCGCCGTCTGGCCCTGGCGGTGCAGTTGCTGCGCCGTCCCCAGGTGCTGCTGCTGGATGAGCCCACCGCCGGTCTCGATTGGAGCGTGCGCGCCGAGATCCTGACGCTGCTGGCTCAGTTGGCGCGCGAGCGGGCGCTGCTGGTGGTGAGCCACGAACCGGAGCTGTTTGCTGGCATCGCCGGCCCCAGCTGGCGCCTGGAGAACGGCACCATCCGTACGATGCAGCCAGCGCAGAAGGTGGCATGAGCGATCGGTTGCTGCGGGCCACCGCTGCCCAGGGGGGCATCCGTCTGGTGGCGGTCAGCACCACGGTGGCCAGCCGCTACGCCCGCCGTCGCCACGGTTTGTCGTACCTGACCACGGCCTTGCTGGGCCGCGCCATGACCGCCGGCCTGCTGCTGGCCAGCTCGATGAAGGTGGCCCACGGC
>VGPQ01000223.1 GCA_016882555.1 Cyanobacteria bacterium M_surface_7_m2_040 | reverse complement strand
TCCCCAACAGGGCGATGCGGATCTGGCCCGCCGGCTGGATCCGCTGCTGCTGGTGAGCCGCGGTGATTCCACCCTGCGCGGTCACTTCCCCCTGGAGCTGGAGGTGATCGCGCAGGAGCTCGCCTGGCCGCTGGCAGCCGATGCCTTGGGCTGCAATGGTGCCGGGGTGGATGCCCGCTTTCTGGTGCCGGCCTTTCTGCCCGGCGGGCGCACCACCGTCCATGGCGTACATCTGCTGGATGGGGAGCCGGTGCACACCAGCGCCTTTGCCCGCGATCGCCTGTTTGGCTATCAGACCAGCGATCTGGCCGCCTACATCGAGGCCAAGACCGCGGGCCGGGTGCCGGCGGTCTCGGTGGAGCACCTGTCGTTGGAGGAGCTCGAGGCGGCTGGCAGCAGCGATGGTCGGGGGTTCGAGGCGTTGTGTGTGCGCCTGGCCCAGCTGGCCCAGGGCGCCTGGGTGGTGGTGGATGCCGAGCGGCCGCAGCAGCTTGCGGCGTTTGGATCCGCGGTTCGCGAGCTCACATCTCCAGCGGCGGCCGAGCGTTGGGGGCGGCCGCGGCGGTTTCTGTTTCAATCCGCCGCCAGCCTGTTCAATGGCCTGGTGGAGCTGGGCGAGCAGCCCCTCGATGCCCGCGGCCTGGCCAGGTTGCGGCGGCGCGATGGGGCCGGTTCAGCGCTGCCCGGGCTGGTGCTGGTGGGCTCCCATGTGCCCCTGGCCGATGCCCAGCTCGAGCAGCTGCTGGCGGCAGAGCCCGGCTGCCAGCTGCTGGAGATCGCGGTCGCCAAGCTGGCCCGGGTGCTCGAGGGGCCGGCGGCGCCGGAACTGCTGGCGTCGCTGGAGGCGGCCTGGCGCTCCCAGCTGGAGCAGCTGCTGGCGGCCGGGTGCACCCCCGTGCTGGCCAGCTCCCGGGGTGAGCTCGACTGCGGCAGCGCCGCCGCGCGCCGGCGGCTGGGGCTGGAGCTGGCGGCGTTGATGGCGCGCCTGGTGGGGGCCGTGGCGCCCCAGCTGGGCTACGTGATCAGCAAGGGGGGAATCACCAGCCACACCCTGCTGGAGAGCGGTCTGGGCTGCCGCGCCGTGGAGCTGCAGGGCCAGCTGCTGCCGGGGTTGTCGCTGGTGCTCACCGGCTCCGAGGCGCGGGTGCCGGCGCTGCCCGTGCTCACGTTTCCGGGGAATCTGGGTGACCGTCAGACGCTGCAGCAGGCGTTTGCGCTGTTGCAGGCAGGCCCAGGGCCAACAGGGCCAGGCCCAGGGCCGCCAGGCTGCTGATCGGATCGGCGGCCACGGCGGCCAGCACAAAGGCCAGCGAGCCGCCGGCGATCAGCACGGGTGTCAGCGGGTAGCCCCAGCAGCGAAACGGCCGCGCCAGCTCGGGTTCGCGCAGACGCAGGCGCAGCAGCGCCGCCATGCCGATCAGCGGCAGGCTCACGTAGAGCACCGCTCCCATGGCCAGCAGCCGCTCGAAGCTGCCCAGCAGCACCAGGGCCGCGGCGGTGCCGCTGGTGAGCAGCAGTGCCGGGCCGGGGGTGCCGCCGGCGTTCACGCCGGCCAAGGGAGCCGGCAGCAGGGTCTCGCTGGCCAGCCCATAAAGGATGCGGGGCGCTGCCATCACCACCGTGTTGACCAGCCCCAGCAGGGCCACCAGGGCGATGGCGCTGATCGCCAGGGCGCCTGCCGGACCCACCAGGGCTTCAGCGGCGGTGGCGGCCGGCAGGCTGGAGGCCGCCAGCAGCGGCAGCGGCAGCACCCGCAGCAGCCCCGCATTGATCAGCAGATAGAGCAGCAGCACCGCCAGCACCCCGCCGATCAGCGAGCGCGGCAGGTCGCGGCCGGGATCGCTGAACTCTTCGGCGAAATAGACCGGGCTGGCCCAGCCGTCGTAGGTGGTGATCACGGCCTGCAGGGCCAGCACCGCCGGCAGCAGCAGGCCGCCGGGGCCAGTGCCAAGGGCCGATGGCACGATCGCTGCAGACCGGTCGATGCCGCTGGTGCTGCCCGCCAGCGCGTTGGGATCGTTGGCCGGGCTGAGCACAAAGCAGGCCACCACCAGCAAGGCGAAGGCCGCGGCTTTGGCCAGGCTCAGCAGTTCCTGGCTGCTGCTGCCCGCCTTCACGCCCCGCCACTGGATCAGGCTGAACAGGGCGATCACCGCCAGGGCGAGGGCTTTGATCGCAGTGGCAGTGGCCGTTGTGGTCGGCAGCAGCGCCACCGCGATCTCACCGGTGGTGGTGGCCACCCAGGCCAGGCCGATGCAGTGGGCCAGCCAGTCGGTCCAGCCGGTGAGCACGCCGGCCCGGCGCCCGAAGGCGCGCTCGGCGTAGACCCACCAGCCACCCGCCCGCGGCAGCGCCGCTGCCAGCTCGGCCACGCACACGGCCCCCAGCACGGCATAGGCCCCGCCCAGCAGCCAGCAGGCGGCGATCAGCGGGGTGCTGCCCAGCTGCGCCGCCACCAGCCCCGGGGTGCGCAGGATGCCGGCTCCGATCGTGCCGCCCACCGCGCCCGCCAGGCCAAACCCCAGGCCCAGCACGCTCTGCAGCCGGCCGGGAGCGGGTGGGCTGGGGGCAGCCATGGCTCAGGGCCTGTGGCTTTGCAGCAGCAGCTGCATCGGGTGCAGCACCGGCATCGCCTCGCCCATGTGGCTCCTGAGCTGCAGCGTGCAGCCGATGTTGGCGCTGACGGCCACGGCGGCGCCGGTGGCGTTCAGATCTGCCGCCTTGCGGTCTCCGAGCACGGCGGCTTCCTCGGGCTGCACCAGGTTGTAGATGCCGGCGCTGCCGCAGCACACCCCCTGCTCCAGGGGCTCGCGCAGGCGCACATGGGGAATCGCCCGCAGCAGCTCGCGGGGGGCGCTGCTGATGCCCTGGCCGTGCAGCATGTGGCAGGCATCGTGGTAGGCCAGCTGCAGCGGCTGCGCCGCCGTGGCCGGGCTGCCATCGGGGTGCAGCAGCGGCTGCAGGGCGGCCTGGAAGGCCTCGCTTAGCCCCACCCGGGCCAAAAACTCCTGCACATCGGCGGCCTTTTCGGCCAGTTGGGCGGCTGCGGCGGCCAGCTCGGGGCTGGCCTCGGCCAGCAGGCGCCCATAGGCCTTGAGGCTGTGTCCACAGCCCGAGGCGCTCACCAGCACCGCATCGAGCGGGCCAGCGGCGGCGAAGCTGCGGATCAGGGCTGTCGCCAGCTCGCGGGTCTGGGCCTGCTCGCCCTGGTGGTGGGTCATGGCGCCGCAGCAGCCCTGGTCGGCCGGAATCACCACCTCGATGCCATTGGCGGCCAGCACCTGGGCCGTGGCCTGGTTGACCGCCGGATCAAACACCCGCTGCACGCACCCCAGCAGCAGCCCCACGCGATAGCGCCGCTCCCCTTGCGCCCGCACCACCTGGGGCAGCACATCGCGGAAGCTCGCGGGGCTGAGCGCCGGTAGCAGCTGCTCCATCGCCTGCAGCTGGGGTCCGATCACCTGGGTCAGCCCCATGCGCCGGATCAGGCCCTGCAGGGGGGTGCCGGCGTAGAGCT
>VGPQ01000222.1 GCA_016882555.1 Cyanobacteria bacterium M_surface_7_m2_040 | reverse complement strand
CTTGCGCGCCAGCGTGGGGATCGGTTCTCCGGCCTGGGCTTCGATGAGGCCGGCGCCGGCCTCCATGCTGCACCCCTGCAGCCGTCTGAGGCAGAGGGTCAGACCGCCGAGGCCCCGGTCGGCCACCAGCAGGTTGGAGCCGGCGCCGATGCTGCGCAGCTCCAGCTGCTGCCGTTGCGCCCAGCGCACCAGGGCGGCGAGCTCATCGTGGCTGCCGGGTTCGGCCAGCCATTCGGCGGCCCCGCCCACTTTCCAGGTGGTGTAGTAACTCAGCGGGATCCGCTGGCGCAGCTGGCCCGCCACTGGATCGTGCGATGCCTCGGCGTGCACGTTCAGGCGGCCAGCAGCGGCAGGGCGTCATCGCTGGCCTGCCAGCGGCCCAGCCGCTCCCAGAGCCCGTTGATGTCGCCGGCCCCCATGGCCAGCACCAGGTCGCCTGCGCGGCTTTCGCACGCCACCAGGGCGGTGAGCTCGTCGTTGCTGGCGGCCACCTGCACGGGCAGGGCAGGGTTGTGGGCGTGGATGGCCGCCGCCAGGGCTTCGCTGCTGATGCCCGGGATCGGGGCTTCGCCGGCGCTGTACAACGGGGCCACCAGCACGGCATCGGCCACGCTCAGGGCCGTGGCAAAGCCTTCGAGAAACTCGGCGGTGCGGCTGTAGCGATGGGGCTGAAACACCGCCAGCAGGCGCTGGGGGGGCAGGGGCAGGGGGCTGCGGCCGCTGCTCACCATCAGCCGCGCCATGGCCAGGGTGGCGGCCACCTCGCTGGGGTGATGGGCATAGTCATCAACCACCAGGCGTTGCTGCCAGGTGCCGCGGTAATCGAAGCGCCGACCCGGCGCTTTCAGCTGAGCCACGGCCTGTTGCAGCTCCGCAAACGAGACGCCTTCCAGCCGGCAGGCGGCCACCGCAGCGGTCACATTGCTGAGGTTGTGGGCGCCGGCGAGAGGCACCGCCAGACGCCCCACCAGTTGGCCGTGTTCATAGAAATCGGCGCTGGTGCCATCACCGCGGCTCTCCCGCGGCAGGGCTGCAAAGCAGACCCCATCGCTCTGCCGGATCGACCAGCGGTGCTGCGCCTGGAAATGCTCGCGCAGCACAGCGCAGTCATGGTTGATCAGCAGCTGCTGGCACTGCCGGCTGAACCGCTGCATGGTCGCGATCAGGGCGTCGAGGTTGGGGTAGTGGTCGGTGTGATCGAGTTCAAGATTCGTCAGCACCCCCAGGGCAGCCTTGAACTTGACCAGCGAGCCATCGGATTCATCGGCTTCGGCCACGAGCAGGCGACCGTCGCCGTGGCGCCCATTGCTGCCGAAGGCCGGCACGATCCCGCCGATCACGGCCGTGGGGTCGTTGTGGGTGGCCGCCAGCAAGGTGGCGATCAGGGTGCTGGTGGTGGTTTTGCCGTGGCTGCCGGCCACGGCGATGGAGGGCTGGGCGTTGATCAGCGCCGCCAGGATGTCGGCCCGGTGGCAGATCCGCAGGCCCGCCTGTCGGGCGGCCGCCAGCTCCGGGTTGCTTTCTGGAACCGCTGAGCTGATCACCACCATCGGACTGGTGGAGATGCCGCTGCGGATCGCCGCGATGGTGGACGCGGTCTGCTGACGAAAGATGCGCACCCCCTGCTGGCGCAGCTGGGTCAGCACGGCCTGATCCTTGGGATCGGATCCGCTCACGTTGAAGCCGCGTTGAGCCAGGATCCCGGCCAGGGCCGACATGCCGATGCCACCGACCCCGATGAAGTGGAGAGGCTGGCGGCGATCAAGCGTGAGGGCCAAGGGCAATCTCCAACGGGGGCGAAGGAGCGGAAACCGCTCCAAACCTGCACCTGAAATTAAGGCCGAACCGGCGCCCTGTCCTTTACGAGTTGCATCGGCTGCAGCCAGCCGATGCCCAGCAGCCATCGATTTCGAGAGGGTTGATCCGGGCGATTTCTGTATGATCCGTCGCCAAAACCACCCTTGCTAGCGGGTTTCGCCGCTTCCTGCCATGACCCTGCGTGTAGCCATCAATGGATTCGGCCGGATCGGGCGCAATTTCATGCGCTGCTGGCTCAGCCGCGGGGCCAACACCAACCTTGAGATCGTCGGTCTCAACGGCTCGGGCGACACCACCACCAACGCCCACCTGCTCAAGTACGACTCGATGCTGGGCCCCCTGCGGGGCGTCGAAGTCACCACCACGGAGAACACGATCTCGGTCAACGGCAAGACCATCAAGGTCTTCTATGACCGCAACCCGGCCAACCTGCCCTGGAAGGATTGGGGCGTCGATCTGGTGATCGAATCGACCGGCGTGTTCAACGACGATGTCGGCGCCAGCAAGCACTTCGAGGCTGGTGCCAAGAAGGTCATCCTGACCGCCCCTGGCAAGGGCCCCAAGGTGGGTACCTTCGTGGTGGGCGTCAATGTCGATGAGTACCGCCACGAAGACTGGGACATCCTCAGCAACGCCAGCTGCACCACCAACTGCATGGCGCCCGTGGTCAAGGTGCTTGACCAGGCCTTTGGCATTGTCAAGGGCACGATGACCACCACCCACAGCTACACGGGTGACCAGCGCATCCTTGACGCGTCCCACCGCGATCTGCGCCGGGCCCGTGCCGCCGCCGTGAACATCGTGCCCACCAGCACCGGCGCCGCCAAGGCCGTGGCCCTGGTGTATCCGCCGGTCAAGGGCAAGCTCAGCGGCATCGCCCTGCGGGTGCCCACCCCGAACGTGTCGGTGGTGGACATGGTGCTCGAGATGAGCCGCGACACCACCAAGGAGGAGGTGAACGCCGTGCTCAAGGCCGCGTCTGAGAACGGCATGAAGGGCATCATCAAGTACAGCGATCTGCCCCTGGTGTCGAGTGACCATGCCGGCACCGATGAGAGCACCATCGTCGATTCCGAGCTCACCCTGGTGATGGGCGGCAACATGGTGAAGGTGATCTGCTGGTACGACAACGAGTGGGGCTACAGCCAGCGCGTTGTCGATCTGGCCGAGATCGTCGCCAAGAACTGGAAGTGATCCCCATTGGACGCCCGGTCCTGATCACTGGTTGATCGGGCCGAGTGTTCAACGGCTCACCCTGTTCAACCAGGTTCAACCAGCCACGCTTCAATCACGCTTAAAAACGAGAGCAGCCGCCCTTTGGGCCGGCTTTTTGCTGGGCGTTCAGCGTCGCCTCCTCCGCCACGGTTGGTTGAGCACCCACCCCTTGATGTGGGCAACGTTGCAGACAGCGGTTGAAGAGTGCCTGATGTTGTTGGTTGGAGGGCGCAGGCGGCTGGCGGGCTCAGGCGTGAGGCTGGAGGTTGTCGGCGCCGTCGATCACCTTCGCTTTGATGATGGTGTCGTCGACGGTCAGCTCCTCGAGCACGTCCATCCCCTCCACCACATAGCCGAAGGCGGTGTAGCGGCCATCCACCAGGTTCAGGCCCGCAGGGGTCAGTTCCGGTTCATAGAGGAAGAAGAAGAACTGGGATGAGCCGTCATCCAGCTGCTCATCGGAATGGGCCCAGCCCAGGGTGCCGTAGG
>VGPQ01000221.1 GCA_016882555.1 Cyanobacteria bacterium M_surface_7_m2_040 | reverse complement strand
ACTGTGTAAGGATTGCCTGTTACGAGTGCTGCGGCACAGGCCCTTGCTGCAGCACTGGCCCCGGATTTGACAGCGTTTTCACGGGCCTTATCCGCTTGGTTCAGGTAGGCAGGAATACCTACTGCCGAGAGGATGCCGATGATCACCACAACGATCAGCAGTTCCACCAAGGTGAAGCCGCCTAGGGTTCCTTTCTGGTGTGCATGGCTGCGAGCCTTGCTCAGCAGGTGATGAAGTGTTTTGGAGTGCATTGCGGATGTGCGGGTTGCATTTAGATCTTGGCCCCATTGATCTCGTTTGTCAGTTATGAACATGGTTGTTTTTCCTGTTTTGATCATCTTATTTATGCTTAGGAGAAAGAAAAGCGGCCCTCGGGTCGCTTTTCTTGATGGTCATTTATTTTTGACCGCTGTTGGTGCCATAACGCTGCCATTGGCGCCAATAGTGGCAGTCCCAGTCCAGCCGTCAGACGTGAAAGTAATCGACGTTGGTGCGGCGCAGGTGCCTGCGGCTGGTGGTGCGACTGTGTAAGGATCGCCTGTTACGAGTGCTGCGGCACAGGCCCTTGCTGCAGCACTGGCCCCGGATTTGACAGCGTTTTCACGGGCCTTATCCGCTTGGTTCAGGTAGGCAGGAATACCCACTGCCGAGAGGATGCCGATGATCACCACAACGATCAGCAGTTCCACCAAGGTGAAGCCGCCTAGGGTTCCTTTCTGGTGTGCACGGCTGCGAGCCTTGCTCAGCAGGTGATGAAGTGTTTTGGAGTGCATTGCGGATGTGCAGGTTGCATTTAGATCTTGGCCCCCTTGATCTCGTTTGTCAGTTATAAACATCTTTGTTTTTCCTGAAAATTGCCTGAAAGGCCGCGCGGGCGAACTTCGGGCCGGCTCCACAGCTCGATCTACCGCCTCTGTGCCTGGGCTTCGTGTAGCGCTTGCTTCAGTGGCTGCCTCTCCGGGGTTTGACCCGGGGCTGCTTGTGCCGCTGCCGCTGACTATGCCGCCGCAGGCAGTTAGAAGGGCTAGGCCCACCATGGTGCTGGAGGTGAGCTCGGTGTAGGTGAAGGTTTCACCCGGAGCACAGCTCCGCACATGGGCCAGCTCCTCAAACGGCACTGCTGTTGGATTAACCAGAGCCGCAGCACAGGCCTTGGCGCCGGCATCGGCTGCTGCCTGAAGGGCTTTGATGGTGTGCAGCGAATAGGCGCGACTGCCAATCGCACTCATTAGGCACAGAATCACCTCGATCAACAGCAGTTCCAGCAAGGTGAAACTTTTGGATTCAACCTGCGCTCGCGCCGGCTCGTACCACTGTGTGGTGGCCTGAACGCGCCGACAACGGGGTCGCCAGGTCGCTGCCCTCGCTGCGGCTATGGCTGCAGTCGACCTCGCTGTTGGCGGTGCTGGCCGGCTACACCCTGCTGCTGGTGCTGAACCAGGCGGTGGCTTCGCTGCAGCGGGTCAAGGCGCACAAGGAACTGGTGGCCCAGTTGGCTCTGGCCAGGCCGCTTCCAGCTGTGGGCACGGCCCTGCCGGGGTTGCAGGCGCAGCGGGTGCCGGGCTTGCTGCAGCAGGAACCATTGCTCAGCGAGCGCGATGGCGAGAGCTGGCTGGTGAGCTTGTCGCCGTTGCCCGCTGGCCCCCAGGGCTTTCAGTCGTTGCGGGTGGAGCAGAACGTGAGTGCTTCGGTGCAGCGGGAGCGCCTGGCCCAGCTGCTGCTGATCGCCGCGGCCGGGGCCTCGGCCCTGCTCACCGGTGCGTTGCTCCGGCCGGTGCTGCAGCGCGGCTTGGTGCAGCCCCTGGAGGAACTCAGCGACCAGCTCGATGCCCTCGAGCCGCCGCCGGCCCCTTCCCGGCTGCTGCTGGAGGCCCTGCAACCGCAGGAGCTGCGCCCGATCGCCACGGCCTTCAATGCAATGCAGGCCCGGCTGGGGGCGTCGTGGGAGCAGCAACGTGCCTTTGTGGATGGGGTGGCCCACGAGCTGCGCACCCCGCTCACGCTGATCTCGGGCCATGCTCAGAGCCTGCAGCGCCATGCGGCGCTGGCGGCCAACCCTGAGGCAGCGGCCGCGCTGCAGCTGATCGCTGCCGAGGCCCATCGCATGGGGCTGCTGGTGAGTGATCTGCTCGATCTGGCCCGGCGCGATGCCGGCCGCCTGGAGCTGCGCCTGCAGCCGGTTCACCCCGACGAAGCTCTGCTCGACTGCTTTGAGCGCCTGGCCGCCAGCAGCCGCGGCCGCCTCAAATTGCTGGCCGGCGATGCCAGCGCCGCCCTGCCGCTGCTGCAGGCCGATCCCGATCGCCTGCAGCAGTGTCTGGCTGCCCTGATCGACAACGCCCTGCGCTACAGCCCGGCGCCCTTGCCGGTGGAGCTCAGCGCCGAGGCCAGCGCTGAGGGGCTGGTGCTGCAGGTGCGGGATCACGGCCCCGGCGTGGCGGGCGACGAGCAGGAGCGCATCTTTGAACGCTTCGTGCGCGGCGCCGCCGCCGCCGGCACCCGCGGCAGCGGCATCGGCCTGTCGGTGGTGCGGCTGTTGATCGAGGCCATGGGCGGCACGGTGCAGCTGGCCCCAGCCCCCGGCGGCGGGGCTGACTTTCAGCTGCGCTTGCCGAAGGCGTGAGCCAGCAAGCTGGAAAGCCAGTAAACTTGACCTGATTGCCGTGGCAATGGGTCTTTGAAAACCACGATCGACCTGCCTGAGGCGTTGGTGAAGCGGGCCAAGCAGAAGGCCCTGCATCAGGGGCGTTCGTTCAAGGACCTGATCGCTGAGTACATCCGCCGGGGCCTTAACGAACTGCCCTCGCCGCCAGTCCCGGGTGCGGCAGGTGTGCTGGAGATCACCCCAGATGGCTTGCCGTTGTTTCGGGGAGACAGCACGCCTGGCTATCAGGTGCCGACCCTTGAGGGCCTGTTGAGTCTTGAGCGAGCCACACTTGAGCAGGAGGATCTGCAGCGTGCAGGGCTTCCTGGTTGATTCCAACGTCTGGTTGGCTCTCAGCTTTTTGAATCACCCACACCACGGCGCCGCCCGCCAAGCCTTGGTATCGGCTTCCCACCAGGCGCCCTGGTTGTTGTGTCGAGCCACGCAGCAGAGTTTTCTGCGCCTTGCTTCAACGCCCGTCATCACTGCTGCCTATGACGTCTCTCGGCTCACCAACCGTGATGCTCTGCAAGCGCTTGAGGCCCTGATGGCGTTGCACCAGGTCGCCTTGATTGAGGAACCTCCCGGTGTGATGGAGTGCTGGGCACGGCTTGGCGCGATCAGCAAGGCGGCCCCGAAGCTGTGGATGGACGCTTATCTGGCTGCTGTAGCGATCACAGGAGGCTGGACGTTGTTGTCCCTGGATCGGGACGTCCTGCAGTTCGAGTCTCAGGGCCTGCAATGCTCATTGCTTGCAGAGCCATAGTCAAGGCCTGAGCTGTTTCAGCCAGGGCTCGAGCGGTTCGCAGCGGATGCCGTCGATCACCAAGGGCTCCGGGCACAGCGACAGCAGCAGGCAATCGGCTTCGGGGTAGTCGGC
>VGPQ01000220.1 GCA_016882555.1 Cyanobacteria bacterium M_surface_7_m2_040 | reverse complement strand
CGCGGCTCTTTCCCCCCCACCCTTTGAGGACTCTCTTTTCCCCATGAACAAAGCTGATCTCGTCAACCTCGTGGCGGCCCGCACCGAGCTGACCAAAACCGATGTGTCGGCCGTCGTCGACGCCGCTATCGAAACCATCATCGACTCGGTCGTTGAAGGCAAAAAGGTGTCGATCCTCGGTTTCGGTTCGTTTGAGCCCCGCGAGCGTTCCGCCCGTCAGGGTCTGAACCCCAAGACCGGCCAGAAGATCAAAATCCCTGCCAAGCGCGTGCCGGCCTTCACCGCCGGCAAGATGTTCAAAGACCGCGTTCAGGGCTGATCCCTGCAGAGCCGGCGACAACGCCATGCTGGAAGGCGGCCTGAGGGCCGCCTTTTTTGTGGGCTGTCTTGCGTTGGCTGTGGGTCTTGATCGCTGGTGCCGTTGCCGCTCCCTCTCCCTGACCATCTGCGCTCCAGGCTGCAGCGGGGGCAGGCCCTGCGCGCCGGCGGCTACCGCGGCCGCTACGCCCCCTCCCCCAGCGGCGTGTTGCACAGGGGCAACCTGCGCACGGCCCTGCTGAGCTGGCTCGATGCCCGCCTGGCCGGAGGTGAATGGCTGTTGCGCTTCGATGATCTCGACACCCCGCGGGTGGTGCCGGGTGCCGACACGCAGATCCTGGCTGATCTGCACTGGCTGGGGCTCCACTGGGACGGTTCACCGTTGCGCCAGAGCGAGCGCCGCGGCCTCTACAGCAGCGTGCTGTCGGCCCTGCGTCGTGGCGGCGCGCTTTACCCATGCCGCTGTTCGCGTCGTTTGCTGGCTGATGTCTCGGCGCCCCATGGCACCCTTAACGTGTATCCAGGCCTGTGCCGCAGCCAGCCTCCGCGCTGGGGAGTGGA
Organism: Cyanobacteria bacterium M_surface_7_m2_040; assembly: GCA_016882555.1. GTDB lineage: Bacteria > Cyanobacteriota > Cyanobacteriia > PCC-6307 > Cyanobiaceae > RGUW01. Next base: position 2,648 of record VGPQ01000220.1, on the reverse strand, counting down.
AGCGGGGCGGCTGCCGAGCTGGCGGCTGCGCCTCGGGGCCGGCGCGCTGCGCTGGTCCGAGCGTTTTGTTGCTGAGGGTGTGGTGGATGGCCCGGCGGCGGTGGGTGATGTGGTGCTGCGCCGCGCCGATGGCTTCATCGCCTATCACCTGGCCACGGCCGTTGACGAACTGGAGATGGGCATCAGTGATGTGGTGCGCGGTGTGGATCTCTGGAGTGCCACCGCTGCACAGGTGGCCGTGCTGCAGCTGCTTGGCGCCGTGCCGCCCCGCTATGGCCATGTGCCGCTGTGGTGCGACGGCCAGGGCCGGCGGCTGAGCAAGCGCGACGGCTCCGATGGCCTCGCCGCGGCGCGGCGCCAAGGGGCTGATGCGGCCACCGTGATCGGTGAGCTGGCGGCCAGCCTGGCTCTGGTGCCCGCGGGCTCGCGTCTCAGTACTCAGGAGTTGCTGGGCGAGCTGCGCGGCCGCGGGGCTGGAGCGGGGGATGGCGGTGCCGATGTGCTTGCCATCGCCCTGGCGGCAGCGGCCCAGACTTAAGGAAAGCTTCGGGATCAAAGGGGCTGTGGCGGCCCAAACTGGTTGGAACTCAAGGCGTACCGCCGTGACTCCCGCCATCGACCGACGATCACCCTGCCCTTGCTGCGGCGGCAGCGGCATGCTGCGGCTGGGCGATCAGAGCTTTCGCACCTGTTTGACGTGCCTGGGTCAGGGCTCGCTGCCCGGCCAGGAGACGGCCCGCACCACCGCCGCCGTGATCCTGCCCGTTGCGGCCTCGTGCCAGGGTCCGGCTTCGCAGCCCGTTACGAACGCTGCGTCTTCTGCCGCCAGATGAAGAAAGCTGTGGTCGCCACAACGGCCGCCAGGGGAGCCGCTGTGAGCAGCAGCAGAATCACGGCAGTCCAGTCGGTGTACATCGGGTGATGCCAAGACTCAGATTCCATCATCCCATCATTCGCGCGGCGCTGGTGCTGCCTCTGGTGGTGCAGGCCGCCCCCGCCTTCGCGGGCGTGGAGTTTGACAACTGCGTCACCGGTGCCGACGGCTCGATCAGCTGCGACACCCGGCCCACCGGTAACACCCGGATGAACGACGAGGCCGCCCGCTACGGCTTGTTCGATCAGGCCAGCCCGGGCTGGGCCGAATACAACCCCTACGAGGGCTACGACCAGATGCTGGGTGGGGGCAGTTGGTGATCGGCGGCGGCTGAGCCGCATGCGCTGAGCGGATAGGCTGCTGCTGCCATTCAGTGGCGAAATGCTGCCGAGGATCTGCTGATGCGCGGCATACATCCCCCTGAGGACTAATTTTGATTACCACCGGACGGTCCATGGACCTGCCGGAGGTTCATCGGGTTGTCCATGGACCTCACCCCCTTTCTCGAAAGCCTTGAGGGCACCACCTTGGACCAGGTGCTGCTCTCAGTGGCGATTGAGGGCAAGGTGGCGATTGCGATGAAGGGACGCTTCCTGCTGCGTTCCGTGTGTGAGAGCTTTCACGACCGCAGCCGCATCGGTTGCGCGGTCACCGATGAGGCCAGTTGTCTCGAGTATCTGGGTCGCGAACCCTACGAGCTGCTGATCTGCACCGATTTCCTGGAGGTGGGCAGCGGCTTTGAGCTGGCCCGCAAGGCCCGCCAGGCGCAACCCAGGCTCAAGGTGGTGGTGCTGGCCCTGGGGGATCTGATCCCGGCTGAGTACAGCGAAGCACCGTGGCTTGAAGCGGTGGTGGCCGAAGCGGATTTCATCGGCGATCAGCGGCCGCTGCAGGCGGCGGTGATGGCGGTGATCGGCGGCCTCTTCTATCGCAGCCCCTCTCTGCGCACCGGCACCCTGCCCTACCTCAGCTGCCCGCGGCTGACCCCGCGGGAGTACGAGGTGCTCGATCTGCTGGCCAGTGGCCTCAGCGATCGGGAGATTGCCCAGAAGCTTGTGGTCAGTGAGGAGACAGCGAAGACCTACACCAAACGGCTGTTGCGCACCCTCGATGTCAACAACCGGCTGCAGGCGGTTTTGAAGGGAATGCGCTGCGGCATGATCCAATTGTGAGATGGCTGCGGGGTGAATGTCCCCGTATGGGGGGCTCGCCGGTGAGGCGTCTCGGCCGAGATTGGTTCCAGCCAGGTCAGTAGGGCGCTTCAGGCGCCGGGAATGATCAGATGAGTCCGGAAGCTGCAGCCCTCACCATTGGTGAGCTTGAAGCCAATTATTCGCTGTATTGCAAAGCGCTTCGGTTGTTGATCAGGGAAGGCAAGACGATCAATAGGGTGCGTCGCACGGTCTGCTGGCAGCGCCTTGAGACCCTCCACAGCTGCCTGCCCAACCAATACCGCGATCCCGATTATCTGTTTGCGCTGCTCAAGCGTGAGCTCAGCGCTGAGAAGGTCTGAGGCCCCGGCTCTGCCTGCCAAGCCAGCGTTTGTACAACGTGTCGGCCAGCAGCACGGCCACCGTTCCCCAGCCCAGCCACCCCAGCCAGGGCAGCGGCAGGGGGCTCAGGCCAAACGCCGCAGCGAGTGCCGGCAGCAGTACCAGCAGACCGGCCACTACCGGTTCGCTCAGCACTCCGATCCAGAACAGGCCGTTGTCGACCCGCAACCGGCTCCAGAAGGGGGCGAAGCGGCTGCGGCAGGCTATAAGTGTGCCCATCT
>VGPQ01000219.1 GCA_016882555.1 Cyanobacteria bacterium M_surface_7_m2_040 | reverse complement strand
GGCGAAGGCCTGGTCGTAGACGTAATACACAATCGTGCGGGTGGCATCGGCAGGCCCCCCCTGGGTCATCAGATACACCTCCTCAAACACCTTGGTGGCGGCAATGGCCGAGATCACAGCCACCAGGGTCACGTAGGGGCGTAGCAACGGCAGGGTGATGTCGAGGTGTTTGCGCCAGCCCTCACTGCCATCAAGGGAGGCGGCTTCGTACAGCTCCGGCGAAATGCCCTGCAGCCCCGCCAGAAAGATCACCATGTAGTAGCCCAGACCCTTCCACAGGGTCACCAGCATCACCGCGGGCAGGGCCAGCTGGGGCGAGCTGAGAAAGGCGATCGGACTGAAACGGTCGCCCAGCCAGGCCGTCAGCCAACCGTTGATCAAACCGTTTTCGGCATAGAGCCAGCGAAAGGCGATCGCCGCCACCACGATCGAGACCAGCACAGGGGTGTACAAGGCGCCGCGAAACCAGTGCATGCCTGGCAGCTGGCGGTTGACCAGCACCGCCAGCGCCAGCGAACCCAGCACCACCGGCGGCACGATGCCCACCAGATAGAGGGCCGTGGTGGTGGCCACCCGCACCACCATCGGGTCGGCCAGCAGGCGCCTGAAATTGGCCAGACCCACGAAGCGCAGCGGTTCGCTCACGTCGAGGCCGGCCTGGGTGAAGGCCATCACCAGGGCCATCAGGGCCGGGATCAGCACCGAAAGCGCGAGCAACAGCAGCGCCGGCGCCAGAAACGCCCAGGCCGCAGCGGTGCGATTCGCAGGGGCAGACATCACGGCAGGCGGTCGTGGCGCCATTGTGGGGCGCTGATCCACCCGCTGCCGGCGCTTGGCTCCAGAGACCCGCTTTGAGCGCGCCGATCCCCTGCAGGTGCTGCGGCAGGTGTGGGGCTACAGCGCCTTCCGCGGGCCCCAGGAGGCGATCGTGCGCCATGTGCTGGGCGGCGGCTCGGCTCTGGTGCTGATGCCCACCGGGGGCGGCAAATCCCTGTGCTACCAGGTGCCGGCCCTGTGCAGGCCCGGGCTGGCGGTGGTGGTCTCACCGCTGATCGCGCTGATGCAGGACCAGGTCGAGGCGCTGCAGCAGCTGGGGGTGGCGTCGGCGGCACTGCATTCGGGCCTCGACCCGGCTGAGGCCAGCGCCATCTGGCGAACACTGCAGGCCGGAGAGCTGGATCTGCTGTATGTGTCGCCCGAGCGGCTGCTGGGCGGCGATCTGCTCGATCAGCTGGCAACCCTGGCAGCCCTGACAGCTGGGGCGGGCGGCGGATCTGGGGGCCCAGCCATCAGTCTGTTCGCGATCGATGAGGCCCACTGCGTCTCCCAGTGGGGCCACGACTTCAGACCCGAATACATCGCCCTGGGGGTGCTGGCCGAGCGGTTCCCGTCGGTGCCGCGCTTGGCGCTCACCGCCACGGCCGATCCGCGCACCCGCGCCGAGATCATCGAGCGCCTGCGGCTCGAGAACGGCCCGGTGTTTCTGGCCAGCTTCGATCGCCCCAACATCACCTACCTGCTGCGGGCCAAACAGTCGCCGCAGCAGCAGTTGCTGGATTTCCTGAACGAGCATCAGGGTGAGGCGGGGATCGTCTACGCCCGCTCCCGCAGCCGCGTCGATGCCATCGCCGCCCAACTGCGGCAGGCGGGCTTTGATGCTGTGGCCTATCACGCTGGGCACAGCAGCGAACAGCGGAGCGCCGCCCTGCAGCGCTTTCGCAACGAGGCTGCCGTCGTGGTGGTGGCGACCATTGCCTTCGGCATGGGCATCGACAAACCCGATGTGCGCTTTGTGGCCCACGTCGATCTGCCCAAGAGCCTGGAGGCCTACTACCAGGAGACGGGTCGCGCCGGCCGCGACGGTCTGCCGGCCGTGGCCTGGATGCTGCATGGCCCGGGCGACATCCCCCAGCTGCGCCGCTTCATCGACGCGTCGGGCGCCCCTGAGGAGCAAAAGCGCATCGAGCACGGCAAGCTCGAGGCCCTGATCGCCTACAGCGAGGCCGCCGGCTGCCGCCGGCAGGTGTTGCTGCGCCACTTCGGCGAAGCGCTGGCCACACCCTGCGGCAACTGTGACGGTTGCCTGGAGCCCAAGGCCCTGGCCGACCTGACGGTGCCGGCCCAGAAGCTGCTCTCGGCCGTGGTGCGCACGGGCGCCCGCTTTGGCGCCGCCCACGTGGTCGATGTGCTGCTGGGGGGCGGCTCCGAGCGCATCCGTCAGCTGGGGCACGACCAGCTGAGTGTGCACGGCATCGGCCGCGAGCTCGACCGCAGCCAATGGCGCACCCTCGTGCGTCAACTCACCGGGCTCGGCTACCTGCAACCGGTGCCGGATGGCAAGGGCGGCCTGCAGCTGGGCCCCCAGGAGCTGGTGCGGCCGCTGCTACGGGGCGAAACAGTGCTGGAGCTGCCGTTGCCGCCGCCCCAACAGCAGAGCCGGCGGCGCTCTGGCCAGGCCCCATCACGGGCTGGCGGGGCCAGGGCCGGGCTCGATGGCGAGCTGGACGTCGATGAGAGCCTGCTGTCGGCACTCAAGGACTGGCGCCGCGAGCAGGCCCGCGCCCAGGGGGTGCCGCCCTACGTCGTGTTTCACGACCGCACCCTGATGGATCTGGCGGCCCGCAGGCCCCAGGATGTGGAGGCCCTCGGCCACATCAGCGGCATCGGGGCAGCCAAGCTCGCCCGCTACGGCGCAGGGCTGCTGGCCGTCCTGTGCTCCTGATCGGAGCGGGCGCCCGTGCCCTGCAGCTGTTGCCGCAGAAACTGATTGCAGGCCTGCACCGCCAGCTCCCAGTTGGTGTCTTGGGTCAACCCCGAGCTGCGGCTGGGCTTGAAGCTGTGGTCCCCGTCGGGGATCCAGCGCAGCTCGATGGCGCTGGAAAGGGTGTAGCCCTCAACCTCATCCCGTTTGCCAAACGCATCGCGCTCACCCTGCAGGATCAAGGTCGGGGTGCTCAGCGTGGCCAGATGGTCGGTGCGCAGCTGCTCAGGTTTGCCCGGCGGATGGAACGGGTAGCCCAGGCACAGGCAACCACGTATGCCTGAGCCCGCAGAGGAATCAGGCCCCAGCTCAGCAGCCAGCAGTGAAGCGATGCGCCCGCCCATGGACTTACCACCGATGTACACCTGTGCATCGATTTCGAGTGCCACCTGAGCGCGAAATACATCCAGCAGTTTCGGCAGGCGATCAGGGGGCCGCTGACGGCCATCGACACGCCGCTGGACCATGTACGGAAACTCGAAGCGCACCACCCGCCAGCCGCCGGCGGCCAGGCCCGTGGCGATCGCCGCCATGAACGGGCTGTCCATCGGCGCACCGGCACCGTGGGCCAGCAGCACAGTGGCTGGAGCCTCCTGGGGGCCGTTGATCAGACGCGCCGCTGCCGTCATCAACCCTCAGTCGGAACGCGGCAGGCGCACAGCCGATCCAGGTCGGGACGCCCTGTGATCCGCAGCCGCCAGCGGGCCCAGAGGCCATAGACCCCGTCGACCACGGGCCGCAACGGGGGCCAGTCGGTGGGGGCATAG
>VGPQ01000218.1 GCA_016882555.1 Cyanobacteria bacterium M_surface_7_m2_040 | reverse complement strand
GATGAAGGCCGGGGCTTCGGCGTCGGGTTGGCCGCTGGCGGTGGCGCTGCTGTGCCCGTTGGCCTGTGCAGCAGGCTTGTTGATCCAGCCGGGCCGCAGCCGCCCGGCTAGCCAGCCCGCCAGGGCCGCCACCGCCACCACCCACGGGTAGGGCGTGTTGAACACCACCAGGGCCACAAAGGCCGCGGCCGCCAACACCCGCAGCAGGGTTGTGCGCAGCGTGCGCCGTCCCACCCGCCAGGCCGCCATCAGCACGATTGCCAGCACGGCGGGCTTCAACACGGCAAACACCGAGGCAAGCACTGGCAGCTGGCCCCACAGGGCATACACCGTGGAGAGCGCCGTGAGCACCAGCACCGAAGGGATCAGAAACAGCCCGCCGGCGATCAGGCCGCCGGGGATGCCGTGCATCAGCCAGCCCAGGTAGGTGGCCAGCTGGGTGGCCTCGGGGCCCGGCAGCAGCATGCAGTAGTTGAGGGCATGCAAAAAGCGACGTTCGCTGAGCCAACGGCGCCGCTCCACCAGTTCGCGCTGCAGCAGGGCGATCTGCCCGGCAGGCCCGCCGAAGCTGACCCAGCCCAGCTGGGCCCAGAAGCGGGCGGCCTCGGCGAGGCTCACCGGTTGTGGGTTCATGGGTGCTGCATCAGGCGCGTCCGCGCGTCATCGCCCAAGGGCCCAGCCAGAGCACAAGCCCCAGGGCGAAGAGACCCAACGATGGCGAAATCAGGGTGCATTCTGGCCAGGATCCCCTGCGGGGGACCGCTCAGGCTGTCCTATTGGGACTGGCGCGAGACAATGCCTTCTCTTGCTAAACGATTCTGGTGATCTATCCCGATGAGTGAAAATGCTCTTGAGTACCGTGCTGTTCAGTGACCTGAGGGTTAAGACCCGTGAATGCTGACTGAGGTATCGCTTTGATCGGGGCATCTCATCTGTGCCCCGAAACTTTGCTGAGAACAACCTATTTTATGGTCTACCGATACTTCCCTTCAGTGGCTGGTGCTTCATCAGGTCGATGCAGATGTTGATGTCGATCAGGTTGCAGAGTTGCAGGCTCACAGCTGTTCCCTATCGGCTTGCTCCTGCTCAGGTCGACCTTCAGCCAGAAAGTTGCTCGAAAAGGACGAGAAGGACTCCAGTACACCAGTGATCAGACGCCTTGCGGGCCTGATGCGCAGCTCATCGCCGCAGCGTTCAATCTCCAGATCGAGATCGAATTGCTCATAGGCCAGTTCAGCCGGGATCTTTACGGCCTGGGAGTTGCCGAAGCGGAACAACCGTGTTGTCGCTGTCATGGCAACCACTAATGGATGCCCCCATCCTGGCTGTTTTCAGATGCTCTGGTTCGGCATCAATGCCACGGCTTCTCGGCTCCGCACGTACTGCCGGCTGCTGACGCTGACGCTGCCAAAGGTCATTTGATTCCGAGGGTTCTGGGCGGTGTGGCCCTGGTGTCGCTGCTGCTGAAGCTGCTGGTGGAGCAGATGCTGGGCGGGCTCAAGGAGAAGAATCCGATCAATTGATTTGTTGCGTGGCGGACCCAACGCGTCTGCTCAACGAGGGTCGGTTCATTTCCTACCGGTCAACCGGGGTTTGTTTGCCACAATGGGGCGAGCGTGCTCGTGCCCATGGCCTTCAGTGCCAAGACCGAATATGGCCTGGTGGCTCTGATCGAGCTGGCCGCAGCCCATGGCTCCGGCGAACTGCTGCAGACCGGCGAGATCTGCCGGCGCCATGGGATTCCGGAGCGCTATCTCGAGCAGATGCTCACGGCCCTGCGCAAGGGGGGCTTTCTGCTCAGCATTCGCGGCCCCCGCGGTGGCTTTCAACTGGCCCAGGATCCAGCCACCATCACCGTTGCGGCGGTGGAGGCCTGCCTTGAGGGCGACAGTCGCCTCGAGCGCAAGGGCAGGCGCGAGTCGGCCGAATTTCAGGTGCTCAGACGCCTCAGCGACGAGGTCGAGACAGCCCGCAAAGGGGTGTTGACCTCCCTCACCCTGGCCGTTCTGCAGCAGGAGTGTGAAACCCTGCGCTCTCCCCAGCCGATGTTCTACATCTAGAGCTCCTGCAGCACCTCGGGCGCCAGCAGCAACATCAGGCTGCGGCTCTCCAGTGGTGCGCCCGATGGCTCCCACAGGGTCGGCGTTTCAGGCAGATCGTCTCCTGCCGGCAGGGCCGTGTCGATCACCCGCAGCCAGCCGCTGGGCGTGGGCGGCAGGTCAAAGTGCATCGCCCGGCTGTAGGCGTTCATGCCGCACCACAGCAACGCCTGGCCAGCGGGGGCATACAGGCTCCAGGCCAGGGTGTGGGACCAGCTCGCCCAATCGGGTTTGTTGAGCTCGATCCCGTGCCAGTGGGGGTGGGGCTGCTCCGGATTGAGCAGCGGGGCCAGCTTGCGCCTCAGGCTCAGCAGCCGTTGCAGGTAGGTGCGCAGGGCCAGGTCATCGGCGTCGGGTCGCCAGTGCATCCAGCCCAGGGGGTTGTTCTGGCACCAGGTGTTGTTGTTGCCCCCCTGGCTGCGGCGCACCTCGTCGCCCATCAGCAGCATCGGCACCCCGGGGGAGAGCAGCAGGGTGGCCAGAAAATTGCGCAGCTGGCGGTTGCGCAGGGCGGTGATCGCCGGGTCGGAGCTCGGACCTTCCACGCCGTGGTTCCAGCTGTTGTTGTGGTTGTCGCCGTCGCGGTTGTCCTCGCCGTTGGCGAGGTTGTGCTTGCGCCCGTAGCTGACCAGATCGGCGAGGGTGAAACCGTCGTGGGCGGTGAGAAAGGTGATGCAGGTGCTGTTGGCGCCCGCGGCCTTGCCGCCGAACAGATCAGGACTGCCCTCCAGGCGCTGGCCCAGGGCCCAGCAGCTGCGCTCGTCACCTTTCCAGAAACGGCGCACATCGTCGCGCCAGCGACCGTTCCAGGGCGCCACACGCTGGGCCGGAAAGTCGGCCAGTCGGTAGAGGCCGCCGCAGTCCCACGGTTCGCTGATCAGCTTGAGATCGGCCAGGTCGGGATCGGCCTCCATCTCCTCAAACAGGGGCGGGTGGTCGAGCGGCGCCAGCTCTTCGCCGCGGCTCAGGGCGATGCCCAGGTCGAAGCGGAAGCCGTCGATGCCCAGCTCCACGGCCCAGCAGCGCAGCGACTCGAGGATCAGCCGGCGCACCAGCGGCCGGTTGGCGGCGATGGTGTTGCCGCAGCCGCTCACATCGAGGTAGTCGCCCAGGGCGTTCTGCTGGTAATACAGCTTGTCGGCCAGACCCCGCCAGCTCAGAGTGGGGCCGGCCTGGTTGCCCTCGCTGGTGTGGTTGTAGACCACATCCAGCAGCACCTCGATGCCGGCCTGGTGGGCGGCGCGCACGAGCTGGCGCACCTGCTCGCGCGCCTGCAGCGGGTCGTTGCCCACCAGATAGCCCGGGTGGGGGGCCATCCAGCTCAACGGGCTGTAGCCCCAGTGGTTGTGCCGACCGCCCGGGGCATCCTGCGGATCGAAGGCCATCACCGGCAGCAGTTCGATCGTGGTGATGCCCAGGTCTTGCAGGTAGGGGA
>VGPQ01000217.1 GCA_016882555.1 Cyanobacteria bacterium M_surface_7_m2_040 | reverse complement strand
CACGGCATAGGTGCTGAGCGCCAGGCCGCGCTGCGGCTCGAAGCTGTCGATCGCCCTGATCAGACCGATGCTGCTAACCGAGACCAGATCGTCGTAGCTCAGCCCGCCCTTGCCCTGCTGGGCCACCGTAACGCGATGCACCAGCCCCAGATTGGCCATCACCAGGCGGTTGCGCAGCCGCAACCGGCGCTGGGGCTGACGGCAGCGCTGCAGCTGGCCCAGCAGCTGCTGGTTGAGCAGCCTGGGGCTGACCACAGCCGCTGGGTCAGCGGCGCTGGCGGTGGTTGAACAGAGGGCGCGGGTGAACATCGCGAACTGGGTGACGTGATGTCACGGTCTTCGCGATCACCGCGCTGCCGCCTCACACCGCCAGGGGATCTGCCCTCCCTCGATGGAGGGATTGCGGCTCAGGCCAGCTGCGGTGTGGCCACGCCCAGGGGCTGCAGATCGGCCCACTGCAGCAGCGCCGGCCAGTGGCGCAGCCGTTCAAACACCTGCCTGTGGCCATCGGCATTGAGGTGCAGGCCGTCACTGCTGAGCCACTGGGGCCAGAACGGATCGCTGAGCAGCGGCTCCAGCAGGGGCAGGAACGGCACGTTGGCCTCCAAGCAGGCCTCCTCCAGCAGCCGCTCGTAGCGGCGGATGTCGGCCAGGCTGTACCAGAGCACCTCGGCATAGGGCATCGCCTCCTCGAGTACGGGGGTGAGCCCGATCACCAGCACCGGCGCGATCTGCTGCGCCAGGGGCAGCAGCTGCTCGAGGCCAAACAGAAAGCCGTCGGGATCGAGCTGATGGCGGCCATCGGCGCGCCCCACCCGGGCGGTGTCGTTGAGGCCGATGCCCAGCAGGATGCCCTGGGGCTGCTGGCGCCTGAGCTCGCCGCGGCAGCCCACTTCGGCCGGCAAGCGGGCGCTGAGCCGCTCGAGACCGTCGCCGCGCACCCCCAGGTTGTAAACCACCGGCCCGCCGGGGAGCTCCATCCAATAGCGACGCAGGCGCTCGCACCAGCCGCCCTCGAGCGGATCACCCCAGCCGAAGACGCCGCTGTCGCCCAGGGCGATCAGTTTCTTGGGGATCTGCAGCGGTGTCACCGGATGTGCATGGGGCAGCCTGGCTCAGGCGGCAGCCAGCAGCGTGCGCCGGCCGCGGTCGCTGAGATCCTCCCCCAGCAGGGTGAGCAGGGCATAGGCCACCAACAACAGCGCGATCTGGCCCCAGGCAAAGCCGCTGAGGCTCTCGCGCAGCTGGCTGCCCAGGCCGGTGCCGCCCACCAGGCCGACCACCACGGTTTCGCGCAGGATCACATCGCTGCGGTAGGCGCCGTAGGCGAGGTAGGCATTGGCCACGCTGCTGAGGCGGCCGTAGAGCAGCGCCAGGCGTGGGCCGCAGCCGGCGCACTGCAACGCCTGCTCAGCACCCGGATCGGCGCTCTCGGCCGCGTCGAGCAGCAACCGGCCCAGGATTCCCAGGTTGTGAAACCCCAGGGCCAGGGCCGCCGGCAACACGCCCGGCTTCAGCACAAACAACAGCAGCAGGGCCGTGAGCGGCGGCGGCCACAGCCGCCCCAGGGCCCAGAGCAGCTGCAGCAGAGCCTGGCCCCAGCGCCAGGGGGCCACCAGCAACAGCAAGAGCGGGCCGCTGCCCACCGCCAGCGCCGCGGCCAGCAGGGTGAGCAGCACCGTGCCAGCGATCAACGCCGGCCACGGCAGCGCCAACGCCTCGGCCCAGCCCCCAGGCGCCAGCGGCGGCAGGGGCTGCCAGCGCAGCAGCTGCAGCGGGTTGAACCGCAGGCGCCAGGCCAGCGCCAGGGCCAGGGCCAGCAGCGCCGCCAGCACCGCCAGCATCTGCCGGCTCTGTCGGCCCACCCCAGGGGTTGCAGCACTGCGGCCCAGCTGCCAGCGCGCCGGCATCGCCCAGCGGCGCCGCAGCAGGGCGATCAGGGCCTCCAGCAGCAGCATCACCGCCAGCAGCATCCACAGCCCGCTCCACAGCTCGCGAAATTGCAGCGACTGCAGGCTCAGCAGCAGATCGTTGCCCAGCCCCCCCAGGCCAAACACCCCCAGCAGGGTGGCGCTGCGCAGGGCACACTCCAGCCGGTAGCCGCCGTAACTCACCAAGCCCGGCAGCAGCGGCGGCCCCAGGGCGGTGAGCAGGGCCGCCGGCGCTGGAGCTCCGGCCGCCAGAAGCGCCTCCAGGCTGCTGCGGGGCAGCGCATCCAGCAGATCCCGCACCACCCTGGCCACCAGCGCGCCATAGGGAATGGCGATCGCCGCCACCGCCACCGACGGCTCCAGACCGATCAGCTGCAACAGCAGCAGGCCCCAGATCAGTTCGTGGATCGAACGCGGGATCGCCAGCAGCCGCGCCAGCCCATCGGCCGGCCAGCTGACGCCCAGCAGGCTCTGCCACACCACCCGGGAACAGGCCACCCCGAGCACCACCCCCAGCACCAGGCTCACCGCCCAGCTCACAAGGGCCACGGCGCAGGTGATGCCCAGACCCTGGAGCTGGGCGCCCAGCACCACCGGATCCAGCGACGGTTGAACGGCCGCGCCGGCAAACTGAGCGATCAGCTCCCAGCCGCCACCGTGCACCGCCTGCGGCAGCAGCAGCAGCACCGGCAGCAGCACCAGGGCCGGCAGCAGCACCAGCAGCGGGGCCGCCGGCTTCAAGGCGTGGTGCCGGCGTAGAGCGCCGCCAGGCAGGCCCCATCCAGCTCGCTGGCCGGCCGGTCCAACACCACCCGGCCCTCGCGCAGTCCAACGGCGCGGTCAAAGCCCTCGAGCAGGTCGGGGCGGTGCAGGCTCAGCAACAGGGCCCGCGGGGCCTCGGCGATGCCCAGCAGCAGGGCCAGTAATTCGCCTGCCAGCCTTGGATCGAGGCTGGCCAGGGGTTCGTCGGCCAGCAGCAGTTCGGGGTCCTGGCGCAGCAGCCGGCCCAGGGCCACCCGCTGCCGCTGCCCGCCGGAGAGGGCACCCACCGGCTGGCTGAGCAGGGCCGGATCCAGATCCAACCGCCGCATCAGCTGAACGCAGGCCTCGCGCTCCAGCGGCAGCAGCAGGTTCAGCAGCGCCCGCGGCCAGCCCCAGATCGCCAGCCGGCCGGCGTTGAGGTTCTGCTGCACCGTGAGCGCCTCGACCAGGCGCAGGTCTTGCCAGAGGGTGCCGATGCGGCGCTGCTGCCGGCGCCGCGCCCCGGTGCTGCGGCTGCGGGGCTGCCCCTGCCACAGCACCTCACCCTGCTGGGGCGCCAACAGACCGTTCGCCACCGCCAGCAGGGTGCTCTTGCCGGCACCGCTGGGGCCCAGCAGCGCCACGCGCTCACCCGGATGCAGCACCAGATCGACGCCGCTGAGCCGCGGCCGCTCGCGGCCGGCCACGGTCACCGCGCGCAGTTCCAGCAGCGGGGGGCTCAACACGGGGGGCCTGGCGGGCTCAGCGGATCTTGCCGATCTGCCGGCCCACCCGTTCGATCGGGGCGTAGTCACTGGCCTTGGCGCCGGTGAACTGCTGCGCCCCAAACAGCTGCAGGATCGCCTTCT
>VGPQ01000216.1 GCA_016882555.1 Cyanobacteria bacterium M_surface_7_m2_040 | reverse complement strand
AGCAGCGCCCTGGGGGCGGCGGGCTGTTGCTGGTTGAGGCGACCAGCTACTGCGAGGCCCTGGAGATGATCCAGCAGGATCCATTGATTGCCGGCGGCTGGGTCGACTGGCAACTCCACGAATGGATCGCTGCTGCCGGTGATCTGGCTGTCGGCAGTGCGCCTGGCCCTTAACGCGGAAACTCCCGCATCAGCCGCTGCACCTCGCCCGCGTGGTAACTGCTGCGGGTGAGCGGGCTGCTCACCACCTGCAGAAAGCCCAACTGCGTTTCTCCGTGCACGCGGAAGGCGTCGAACTGCGCCGGCGTCACAAACCGATCCACCGGCAGGTGCTTGGGCCCCGGTGAGAGGTACTGGCCGATCGTGACGATGTCGACGTTGTGCTGGCGCAGATCCGCCAGCACCTCGAGCACCTCGGCATCGCTCTCGCCCAGGCCCACCATCAGGCCCGATTTGGTGTAGCAGCGCGGCCAGCCGTTGTGCACCCGAGCCAGCAGCTCCAGGCTGCGCTGGTAGATCGCCTGGGGCCGAGCCCGCTTGTAGAGGCGCGGCACGGTTTCGATGTTGTGGTTGAGCACATCAGGCGCTGCCGCCATCACCGCGGCCAGGGCGTCCCCGTTGCCGCAGAAATCGGGAATCAGCAGCTCGATCGTGGTCAACGGGCTGCGGCTGCGCACCTGCGCGATGCAGGCCACGAACTGGCTGGCGCCGCCATCGGCCAGGTCGTCGCGGTTGACCGCGGTGATTACCACGTGGCTGAGGTTCAGTCGGCTCACCGCCTCCCCGAGGCGCTCGGGCTCGGTTGGATCGAGCGGCCGCACGCTCTTGTCGAAATCGATGTCGCAGTAGGGGCAGGCCCGGGTGCAGCCCGGCCCCATGATCAGGAAGGTGGCGGTGCCGCCGGCAAAGCACTCGCCGATGTTGGGGCAGCTGGCCTCCTGGCAGACCGTGTTGAGCCGCAGGTCCTGCAGCAGATCGGCCACCGCGCCGATGCGCTCGCGCTGGGGCGCCTTGACCCGCAGCCACTCGGGCTTGGTGCTCAGCGCTGGGCTCATGTCGGATTGGCCTGTCACCATGGGCGATCTTCTACAGTCGCTGCCATCGGGATGTAGCGCAGCTTGGTAGCGCACTTCGTTCGGGACGAAGGGGCCGCAGGTTCGAATCCTGTCATCCCGACTTTTCAGGCGAGCTCGGCACCGGGGTAACCCCGCGGGGTCACCAACCGGCCGGCTTCGGCGCGGGTGCTGCTGTTGCCCACCAACACCAGGGTCAGCATGTCCACCTGTTCGATGGGCAGCTCCCCCAGGGTGTGCAGGCTCACATGTTCCTCGGGGCGGCCGAGCTGGCGGGCCAGGGCCACCGGTGTGGTGCCGGGTCGTCCTTGCAGCAGCAGCTCCTGGGCACGGCCCAGCTGCCAGTCGCGCCCCTGGGAGCGCGGGTTGTAGAGGGCCACCACAAAATCTCCAGCGGCCGCGGCGATCAACCGCCGTTCGATCACCTCCCACGGGGTGAGCCGATCGCTCAGGCTGATCGTGCAGAAATCGTGCATCAGCGGGGCGCCACAGCGCGCTGCCGCCAGTTGCAGGGCCGAGATCCCGGGATGCACCGCAAAAGCAGGTCGATCGGCGTCCTCTTGGGCCAGCCACAGCTCCAGGGCCAGCCCTGCCATGCCGTAGATGCCGCTGTCGCCTGAGGAGACCAGCGCCACCTTCACACCCTGACAGGCCAGCTCCAGGGCCTGCCGGCAACGCTCACGCTCACGGGTGAGCTGGCCATCCAGCCGCACCTGATCGGGGCGCCGCAACGGTTCCAGCAGATCCAGGTACAGCCCGTAACCCACCCAGGTGCTGCAGCGGCTGAGGGCTTCATGGGCCTCGCCGGTCAACAGCTGGAGCTGTCCGGGCCCGGTGCCCACCAGGTGCAGTTCACCCCGCTGGGGGGCCCATTGCTGCAGCGCAGCAGCCACCGCCAGCGTGGCGGCACCCTGCTCGAAGCTGGGCCCTGGGGCCTGCGGGGAGGCAGCAGTGGTGGTCGCGTGCAGAACTGTTTTCGGAATCAGCAGGGCGGCCTCGGGCCCGGCGGCCAGCAGGGCCGACGCTTCGGCCACGCTGGCGGTGCCCATCTCGCGGGCCACCGCCGCCGAGGGTGTCGGCACCGCCACCGCATTTAGCTCCGTGGCGTTGAACAACCGCAGCGGCCAGCCGCGGGCTTCGCTCAGGGCCAGCAGGGCCGGTTCATCGCCCTTGCGGTCGATGCTGGCGATCCCGGCCACGGCTTCGCTCGCCAGGCCATGGGCCGCAAGGGTCTGCGCCACCAGTCTCTGCAGCACCGTCAGGCTGGTGTTTCGCTCGCAGCCCAGTCCCAGCCAGAGCAGTGGGGGGTGCCAGCGGCAGCCGGGGCCGCTGCGGGCATCGATCGTCAGATCCGATTGGTCAGCCCCGTTGTGGCAGGGCGATTGCAGCAGGGCCTCGGCGGCCGGGCATTGGCGCCATAGGGTCAGGCCGGCTGGCTGCTGCACAGCCACCGGCTGATCGCGGGCGGCCTGCTTCATCAGGGCATCCCAGTCGCCGCTGCCCCGTTGCCAGCCCCAGGCGCGACCAAAGCTGTCGAGGGCGAGGCGGTCGCCGCCGCTGCTGCTGCCGGTGAGCACGGCGGTGCCGCCGAGCAGGGCGGCGATCCGCTGGCTCAGGGCTTCAGCGCCGCCGCGGTGACCGCTCAGTAGCGGGATGGCGAAGCGTCCTGCCGGATCCAGCACCACCACGGGCGGGTCAGTGTGCTTGCCGCCGAGCAGCGGTGCGATCAGCCGCGTCACCAGACCAGCGGCCCCCACCACCACGAATCCGCCCGCCTGCGCCCAGTGCTGCTGCAACAGGGTGGCTGGCTGCTGATCAGCATCGCCGCTGACGGCGATGGCATCGATCAGCTGGGCCTGTTTGAGGCGAGCGAGCAGCCCTCTGGCCGCCGTTGTGAACCCCAGCCCCCAGATTGGTGCCGCCGCATCCATCAGCGTTGCAGTAGCTGGCTCAGCTTGGCCAGCGGGCCCTGCGCCGGTGGCTGAATCAGGGTGCCATCGGGGTTCACCAGATCGCGCGCCGCTCCCTCCAGCCGCGTCTCGGGGCTGGATTTTGGGGCGGGTTCCAGCATGATGGTGGGCCCTGTGGCGCTTCGCTCAACACCTGGTGCAGGGGAGGCTTGGGGCGCCGCTGGCGGCAGCGGGCTGCCCTCGAGACCTGAAGGCTCGGGGTCGCTGGGACGTGCTGGATCAGGCCTGCGGGCGCTGGTCTGTGGAGTCGGGCTCGAGCTCCCGGGTTCGGGAGTGTCGATGCCACGCGCGGAGGGAATGTCGTCCTCGCTCAGGCTGCCGCCGCTGCCGGTGTTGCTGCTCGCACTGCGGTCAGGCTCGATGCTGTCTTGGCTGCCCTCCTGCTTGTCAGTTGTCTGGTTGAGCGCAGGCGCGCCGCGGCTGCCTGTTTCGTTGGGGTTCTCCTCGTCGTTGGGCGGCTCGCCGCTGTTGGCAACGTGGCCCTGGTCTTGGTTGGCATCG
>VGPQ01000215.1 GCA_016882555.1 Cyanobacteria bacterium M_surface_7_m2_040 | reverse complement strand
AATGTGTTTGTAGGCGTGCAGCCCACCTTCGGCTACGAGGGCGACCCGATGCGGCTGCTGTACTCGCGCAGCGCCAGCCCCCACCACGGCTTTGCGGCCTACTACACCTACCTGGAGAAGGTGTGGGGCGCTGACGCGGTGCTGCACTTCGGCACCCACGGCTCGCTCGAGTTCATGCCCGGCAAGCAGATGGGCATGAGTGAGACCTGCTACCCCGACTCGCTGATCGGCGCCCTGCCGAACCTCTATTACTACGCCGCCAACAACCCGTCGGAGGCGACGATTGCCAAACGGCGTGGCTACGCCGAGACGATCTCATATCTGACGCCTCCGGCTGAGAACGCTGGCCTCTACAAAGGCCTCAAGGAGCTGGGCGAGCTGGTGGGCAGCTACCAGCAGCTGCGCGAAAGCTCCCGTGGGGTGCAGATCGTCAACGCTGTGATCGAGACGGCGCGGCAGTGCAACCTTGACAAGGACGTTGACCTGCCCGAGGTCGACGGCGCCGAGCTCGATCTCGATGGCCGCGATGCCGTCATCGGTGCGGTCTACCGCCAGCTCATGGAGATTGAGAGCCGGCTGCTGCCCTGCGGCCTGCACACGATCGGCAAGCCCCCCACCGCCGAAGAGGCGATCGCCACCCTGGTGAACATCGCCGCCCTGGAACGCGATGACGACGGCCTGCGCTCGCTGCCGGCCCTGCTGGCCGAGAGCCGGGGCCGCACGATTGAAGACGTCTACAAGGGCAACGACGACGGTGTGCTCGCCGATGTGGAGCTCAACCGCGTGATCACCGAGACATCGCGGGCCGCGGTGGGTGCCATGGTCAAGGCGGTCACCGGCGCCGACGGACGCGTCACCCTGCGCCGCAATTTCGCCTGGTTCTTTGGCCTGCTCGAGCAGTTCGGCTTCAAGCTGCCCAGCCCCTGGCTGGCCGCCTGCCGCACGGCCGGCTTCCCCACTGTGGACCAGGCCGAGCTCGACAAGCTGTTCGGCTATCTGCAGTTCTGCCTGGAGCAGGTGTGTGCCGATCTGGAGATGGAGAGCCTGCTGCGGGCCCTCGATGGCGAATACGTGCTGCCCGGCCCCGGCGGTGATCCGATCCGCAACCCCGGCGTGCTGCCCAGCGGCAAGAACCTGCACGCCCTCGACCCGCAGGCGATCCCCACCAAGGCCGCCGTGGCCGCCGCCAAGGTGGTGGTGGACCGCCTGATCGAGCGCCAGAAACTCGAGCAGGGCACCTGGCCCGAGACCATTGCTTGCGTGCTCTGGGGCACCGACAACATCAAGACCTACGGCGAATCGCTGGCCCAGATTCTGTGGTTCATCGGCGTGCGCCCCATGCCCGACTCCCTGGGCCGGGTCAACAAACTCGAGCTGATCCCGCTGGAAGAGCTGGGACGCCCCCGCATCGACGTGGTGGTGAACTGCAGCGGCGTGTTCCGCGACCTGTTCATCAACCAGATGGCCCTGATCGATCAAGGGGTCAAGATGGCCGCCGAGGCCGATGAGCCCCTGGTGATGAACTTTGTGCGCAAGCACAGCCTTGAGCAGGCCGCCAAAGACGGCATCAGCCTGCGCGATGCCGCCACCCGCGTGTTCTCCAACGCCAGCGGCAGCTACAGCTCCAACGTCAACCTGGCGGTGGAGAACAGCACCTGGGAAGAGGAGAACGAGCTGCAGGAGATGTACCTGTCGCGCAAGACCTTCGCGTTCAACGCCGACAACCCCGGCGAGATGAACCAGAACCGCGAGGTGTTTGAGTCGGTGATGAAGACCGCCGATGTCACCTTCCAGAACCTCGATTCAGCGGAGATCTCGCTCACCGATGTAAGTCACTACTTCGACAGCGATCCCACCAAGCTGATCGCCGGGCTGCGCGATGACGGCAAGGCGCCGGCCAGCTACATCGCCGACACCACCACCGCCAATGCCCAGGTGCGCACCCTGAGCGAGACGATCCGCCTCGATTCACGCACCAAGCTGCTCAATCCCAAGTGGTACGAGGGCATGCTGAATTCAGGCTACGAAGGGGTGCGCGAGGTGGCCAAGCGCCTCAACTTCACCCTCGGCTGGAGCGCCACCAGCGGTGCCGTGGACAACTTCGTCTACGAAGAAGCCAACGACACCTTCATCAACGACCCCGAGATGCGAAAGCGTCTAATGGAGCTCAACCCCCACAGCTTCCGGCGCATTGTCGGCACCCTGCTGGAGGTCAACGGCCGCGGCTACTGGGAAACCTCGGACGAGAACATCGCCCAGCTGCAGGAGCTCTACCAGGAGATCGAAGACAAGATCGAGGGGGTCAGGGAGGGCTGATGGAATTCAGTGGTGGTTTCAAGCTAAGGCTTGAACATCAATGGAAACTGTTCTGGATGTTTCAGGGATTCGACCGATAGATTGATGTCAAGGTCAGGCCAGTACAGGTGATTTTCCTGCGGCCTTGTGACGTGGGTGGCCTGCTCAATCGTCGCCTTCTGAAACCAAGGGAAGCTGCTGAAGGGGATTGCAATTTCTTCGTCATCAATCAGGATCCAAAGGCAGTGCCTGGAGATATTGGTGACCTCAGCTGCAAAAGTGGTTGTTCCAGGCATTGGTAATTGTTGCGCGGTTGCGGTTGACGATGGCTTCGACTTCGTTGAGATGGGTTTGCCGAAGTCCGATATTTCTGGCCAGACTCACGTCTGGTTCGATCCAGAACTTGGCCTCTCCTTCTGGATGGCTGACATGAACATGAGGGCGGGATTCTTCTCTCGAAAAGAAGAACAGTCAGTACTCGCCCTCTCGAAGGATTGTTGGAGACAGAACACCTCCACACTCTTGAATCAAGCCTAGTCAGTCCCAACGCTGACGGCCGCCGCCATGTGCACCGTCTGGGCAATGGGGCCCACATCGTGCACCCTCAGCACGCGCGTGCCGGCGGCTGTCGCCAGGGCGCACACGGCCGCAGTGCCCCATAGGCGTGCGCGGGGGCGGGGTTCACCCAGCACGGCGCCGATGAAGCGCTTGCGCGAGGGGCCCACCAGCAGGGGGTAGGGACGGGTCTCGCCGGGTGCCGTCACGGCCGTGAGTTCTGGCAGCCGGCGCAGCAGCTCAAGGTTCTGCGCCGTTGTTTTGGCAAAGCCCAGGCCCGGATCCCAGATGAGTTGCGTAGGCTGCACGCCCGCCGCCAGGGCCGCCTCGCTGGCGGCCTGCAGCTCGGCGCGCACCTCACGCACCACATCGGCGTACACCGCCAGGCTGTCCATGGTCTGGCTGGTGCCGCGGCTGTGCATCAGCACATAGGGGCAGCCCGCGGCGGCGATCAGCGGCAGCATTGCCGGGTCGCGCAGGCTGCCGCCGGGGGCGCCGGGGCTGTGGTTGGCGCCGCGCACGTCGTTGATCCAGTCGGCACCGGCGGCCAGGGCGGCTGCGGCCACGGCGGCCTCAAAGGTGTCGATCGAGATCAGCAGCTGCGGATGCTCGCGCCGCAGGGTTTGCAGGGCTTCCAGGGCCGGCAGCAGGCGGCGGAGTTCTTCGGCGGGGCCGACCATCTCGGCCCCCGGGCG
>VGPQ01000214.1 GCA_016882555.1 Cyanobacteria bacterium M_surface_7_m2_040 | reverse complement strand
ATCGAGCTGTTGGGGGCATACAACGCCATGGCCGCTGTTGCCATCGGCGTGGAAGAGGTTGCAGCCTTGGCCAATTTTGGTGACGCCACAATCGGCGTCGATTTGGCAGGGGGCTTGCCCACCAGCGGTGACGGCTTGACTGACGAAAGTGGGGGGGCTGTCCGTACCGGTTGCGGCGTTGGAGCCGGCTTGGGGGCTGCTGCTGGAGCAACAGCAGCTCGAGCAACAGCAGCTGGAGCGGGGGCGGGCACAGGCACTGTGGCGGCAGGAATGGCAGCCCCGCCACTGGGCCAGCCATCGCGATAGAGATAGATGTGACCGAGACGCTTACCCCCGAAGGCACGCCGCATCAAGCGCCAACCTGGCTCGAGTTTGAGTTCGAGGTATTCAACGGCTCCCCCGGTCCCGTAGGTGCGAGCCACCAGCAACTCTGGTTTGCCTGCAGCACCTCCCACAGGGGCCGCCAGAAGCAGGTTGTCGTTGTTGGTCTTGCGAACAGTCAGGCGATAGCCGCTTCCCAGATCTTCAGAGCCGATGCGGGCTGAATATCCCAACGAGTCGACATAACGGCTGCAGATGCCGGTGAAATCAAAGGTGCCCAGAAGCGGTGCCACCCTGGCAGGGTTGGAACCAGACACCTGGAAGCAAGGGCGCTTGTTGGCGTTGACCTGTTCGTAAATTTGCAGCTGTGCCTTGGTCCCGCTGGTGCCCACCGGTGCTGCCACGATCACAAAGGCGCCCTGGTTGACATCGACGGCCTGAAACGTTCCCTGCGCCCGTGCCAATGGCGTTGCAGCCGCCAGCAGCAACACAGGGGTGAGCCAAGGGAAACCGTGCCGTTTGAAGGGGCGGGGAAAAGCCGGTGATCGCATGACAGGACACTGGGTCACGTCTGAATCGTATGGCGACTGGCCGTGCTCAGCCAATAGCTCAGACAGGTTTGTTGATGCGGATCGCCAGCACGAGAGCCAGCACACAACCCGGCAGGCTGCCAGCCAGGATCAGGCGTGTGGCCTGCAGGCCCAGATCAGGCTCCCCATAGGCCAGCTCAAACACGCAGCCGGTGGCGGCGATGCCCAGCAGGCAGGCCAGGGCCAAGAACAGGCCCGCCAGAGGTTTCATCGGCATGGCGTCGGCTCAGCGGATGGAGTGCACGTCGCTGCGCTTGTAGCCCTTCTGGCTCAACCCCTCGTTGAGGCTGAGCTCGTCGCTGACCCGGTCAACAAAGAGCACGCCATTGAGGTGGTCCATCTCGTGCTGGATGCAGCGCGACAGCAGGCCATCCGCCTTGATGCGCTGGGGCCGACCCAGTTCATCGCGGTAGCTGACATCGACCACAGCGGGTCTCACCACGTTGAGGTACACGCCAGGGATGCTCAGACAGCCCTCTTCATAGGTGTCGATGCCTGATCCGAAGGAGCGGATCTCGGGATTGATCAGCACCATCGGCGGGGTGGCCGGATTCTCGGGATCCAGATCGATCACCAGCAGCTGCTTGTGCACACCCACCTGGGGCGCGGCCAGACCGATGCCGCTGGAGCTGTACATGCTGCGCAGCATGTCGCGGGCCAGATCCCGCACCGCTTCATCCACCTTGCTGATGCGACGGGCGCTCTGGCGAAGCACCTGATCACCCAGGGTGCGAATCTCCAGCGGAGGTTGATCGAGCGCCTCCTTGGGGACCTGCACCGTGCGGCTGTTGTGCTCGGCGTTGCGAGCCATCTGGGCGAAACTGCGCGCCAACGATCCCACGCCATACGTTGGGGTGAGTCTAGGGCGAACCGGCGGGCTCCCAGATGCAGAGCGAAGCGGCTGAAGGCCCCCTCAGCGCCCAGGCAGCGGTAGGCACCATCCCCGCGCTCAAGGAACCTCTGCTGCAAGACGGCCAGCTGTACTGGCTCGAGCAGCGGCCCCAGGAAGGCGGGCGCACCACCCTGCTGCGGCGGGCGGCAGGCGAGCCCCAGAGCCCTGCACAGGAACTGACGCCAGCCCCGTGGAACCTGCGCTCCCGCGTGCACGAATACGGCGGCGGGGTGTGGGCCATCGGCGGCGAGCATCTGGTGTTTGTGCATGACGGCGACCGCTGCCTCTGGCACCTCGATCTGACTCAGCTCACTGATGCGGCGCAGGCGCCAGGCGAAGCAGCTTTCCGGCGCCTCACGCCCCCCCCTGCCGGCGCGCAGCCACGGGGCTTTGCCGATGGCCTGATCGACCTGCACCAGCAGCGCTGGATCGGGGTGATGGAGCAGCAGGGTCGCGATGCCCTGGTGGCCGTGCCCCTGGCCGGGGGGGAGCCGAGTGTGCTCCACGGCTGCGCCGATTTTGGCGGCTACGGAACACTCAGCCCCAGCGGCCGCCAACTGGCCTGGCTGGAGTGGCAGCAGCCGGCCATGCCGTGGGAGCGCACCACGCTCTGGCTCGCCAGCGTGGACAGCGACGGACAGCTGCAACCCCCACGCGCCATTGCCGGTGAGCAGGCGGGCAGCACCGACGAATCGCTATTTCAACCCCTCTGGATCGAGGCGCCTGGCGGCGAGGAGCGGCTGCTGGTGGCCAGCGACGCCAGCGGCTTCTGGAACCTGCAATGGCTGGATCCAGCGTCACAGGCCTGGCGGCCCCTGCTGACCATGGAGGCTGAATTCGGCCTGCCGCAGTGGGTGTATGGCATGCGCACAACTGCCTGGGATGGGAAGCAGCTGCTGGCGCTGTGCTGCCAGGCCGGGGCCTGGACCCTGGGCCGAATCGAGATAGGTGCCCTGGGCAAGGCCAACGCGGCCCAACCAACCCACACGTCGCGCAGCATCTGGCAACCCCTCGATCTGCCCTTCAACGACCTGGCCGGCCTCAGCGCCGAGGCCGGTCGGGTGGTGGCTGTGGCCAGCGGCCCGAGCTGCGGCCCGGGTCTTCTGGAGCTGGAGCTCGCCAGCGGCGGCTGGCACCACAGCCCCGCCAGCGCGGCCCCCTGCCCGCTGCCGCAGGCGCGCATCAGCCAACCCGAAGCGCACTGGTTTGAGGGCCACGGCGGAAACCCCACCCACGCCTGGTACTACCCCCCGGCCGCCGGTGCCCACCGCGACGCCCCCCTGCTGGTGAAAAGCCACAGCGGGCCCACCTCCATGGCCCGCACCGGCCTGAGCCTGGCGATCCAGTACTGGACCAGCCGCGGCTGGGGTGTGGTGGATGTGAATTACGGCGGCTCCACCGGCTTTGGCCGGGCCTACCGCCAACGGCTTGAGGGTCAGTGGGGCGTGGTCGATGTGGCCGACTGCGCCGCCGCGGCCCAGGCCGTGGTGGCCGCCGGCAAGGCCGATCCGGCCCGCATCGCCATCGAGGGCGGCAGTGCTGGGGGGTTCACCACCCTGGCGGCGCTGTGCTTCACCACCGTGTTCAAGGTGGGGGCCAGTCGCTATGGAGTGGCCGATCTGACCGCCCTGGCGCGGGAGACCCACCGCTTTGAAGCCGGCTATCTCGACAGCCTGGTGGGTCCTTGGCCAGACGCCAAGGCCATCTATGAGAACCGTTCACCCCTGCTTCACGCCGACCGCATTCGCT
>VGPQ01000213.1 GCA_016882555.1 Cyanobacteria bacterium M_surface_7_m2_040 | reverse complement strand
CGAGTTCCTGCATGTGGACGATCTGGGCGAGGCGGCGGTGTTTGCCCTGGAGAACTGGGATCCTGGTGCTGCCGATGCACCCAGGGGCACCGGTGCCAACGGCGAAGACCTGGGCCCTCTCAATCACTTGAATGTGGGCACGGGCGTCGATGTGACCATTCGCGAGGCGGCTGAGACCGTGGCAGCGGTCGTGGGCTTTGACGGGGCCATCACCTGGGATGCCAGCAAGCCCGATGGCACGCCGCGCAAGCTGCTCGATGTGAGCCGCCTGGCGGCGCTGGGCTGGCAGGCGCGGATCGGCCTGCGCGAGGGTTTGGTCAGCACCTATGCCGGTTTTGCGGCCGAGCTGGCGCGCGATCGGGAGGCGGTGCGGCTGTAGGTCGTCCATCGGGAGGTCATTCTTTTTTGTGCCTTCGCTCTCGGCACGGCTGCATCAACGTGCCGTGATGCCCAAGTGCTGTGATGAGAGCGTGCCGTGATGCGTGTGTGCCGTGATGCGCGCGTGCCGAGATCGGAGCGTCCTGGAAGGTCATGGGTTGCCTGCAAGGCATGGATACGCCGTCTGCCGCCGCCCAAGCGCCTTTGGTGGCGGCAGGCAGAATCAAGCCCAAGTCACGCTGTGATCCGCCATGCCGGCCTCCCTGCCCCGCAACCTGGTGACCGGCGGCGCCGGGTTTGTGGGCTCGCACCTGGTGGACCGGTTGATGCAGGCGGGCGAGGAGGTGATCGTCCTCGACAACTACTTCACCGGGCGCAAGGCGAATGTGGCCCAGTGGATGGGCCATCCGCGTTTTGAGCTGATCAGGCACGACGTGACCGAGCCGATCCGCCTGGAGGTGGACCGGATCTGGCACCTGGCCTGCCCCGCTTCGCCGGTGCACTACCAGCACAACCCGATCAAGACGGCCAAAACCAGCTTCCTAGGCACGTACAACATGCTGGGTCTGGCGCGCCGGGTGGGGGCGCGGCTGCTGCTGGCCAGCACTTCTGAGGTGTATGGCGACCCCGAGGTGCACCCCCAGCCCGAGAGCTACCGGGGCTGCGTCAACACGATCGGCATTCGCAGCTGCTACGACGAGGGCAAGCGCATCGCCGAGACGCTGTGCTTCGACTACCGGCGCATGCACGGGGTGGAGATCCGGGTGGCACGGATCTTCAACACCTACGGGCCGCGCATGCTGCCCGACGACGGCCGCGTGGTCAGCAATTTCATCGTGCAGGCCCTGCGCGGTGAGCCGTTGACGCTGTATGGCGACGGCAGCCAGACCCGTTCGTTCTGTTATGTGGACGACCTGGTGGAAGGGCTGATCCGGCTGATGAACGGGGACCACACCGGCCCGATCAACCTGGGCAACCCCGGCGAGTTCACGATTCGTCAGCTGGCCGAGCGGGTCAGGGATCGCATCAACCCAGGGCTCGAGCTGATCTGCAAACCCTTGCCGCAGGACGACCCGCTGCAACGCCAGCCGGTGATCGAGCTGGCGCAGCGGGAGCTGGGCTGGCAGCCCACGATCCCGCTGGAGCAGGGCCTGGAGCCGACGATTGCGTATTTCAGGGAGCTGCTGGCGCAGGGAGGCCAGGGTTGATGAGCGGGGTCATGGAGATTCGCAGCATCTGCTGCATCGGGGCCGGCTATGTGGGCGGGCCGACGATGGCGGTGATCGCCGATCGCTGCCCGGGTCTGCAGGTCACGGTGGTGGATCTGAACCAGGCGCGCATCGACGCCTGGAACGCTGCTGATCTGAGCCAGCTGCCGGTGTATGAGCCGGGGCTCGATGCGGTGGTGGGGCGCTGTCGGGGGCGCAATCTGCACTTTTCGACCGACGTCGACGGCGCGATTGCGGCGGCCGACATGGTGTTTCTGTCGGTCAACACGCCGACCAAAACCAAGGGCATCGGCGCGGGGCAGGCCAGCGACCTGCGCTGGATCGAGGCCTCGGCGCGTCAGGTGGCGGCGGCGGCGCGGGGCCACACGATCGTGGTCGAGAAGAGCACCCTGCCGGTGCGCACCGCAGCGGTGATTCAGACGATCCTGGGAGCTGCTGAGGGCGACACCCCCGCGGGGCGCAAGAGCTTTTCGGTGCTCTCCAACCCCGAGTTTCTGGCCGAGGGCACGGCGATCGGCGACCTGGAAGCGCCGGATCGGGTGCTGATCGGCGGCGAGGATCCGGTGGCGATCGAGGCGCTGGCGGCCATCTACAGCCACTGGGTGCCTCCCGAGTGCATTCTGCGCACCAACGTCTGGAGCAGTGAGCTCTCCAAGCTCACGGCCAATGCCTTTTTGGCGCAGCGCATCAGCTCGATCAACAGCATCGCGGCGCTGTGCGAGGCGACTGAGGCGGATGTGCGCGAGGTGGCGCGGGCGATCGGCGCCGACAGCCGCATCGGGTCCAAGTTCTTGAAAGCGGGGCCGGGCTTTGGCGGCAGCTGCTTTCAGAAAGACATTCTCAATCTGGTGTACCTGTGCCGCCACTACGGCCTGAGCGAGGTGGCCGACTACTGGGAGGCGGTGGTCAACCTCAACGCCTGGCAGCAGCACCGCATTAGCGCGCTGGTGGTGCGGCAGCTGTTTGGCACGGTGACGGGCAAACGCATTGCGGTGCTGGGGTTTGCCTTCAAGGCCGACACCAACGACACGCGCGAAACACCGGCAATCCGCATCTGCGGCGATCTGCTGGAGGAGGGGGCCCAGCTGGCGATCTTTGATCCCAAGGTGAGCGCAGAGCAGATGGCGCTTGATCTGGGTCAGCAACCGGGTCAGGGTGAAGGCGTCTGGCAGAAGGTCGCAGATCCCCTGGAGGCGGTGCGCGGCGCCGATGCGGTGCTGGTGCTCACCGAATGGCAGCAGTTCGCCGAGTTGGATTGGCAGCAGCTGGCGGCGGTGATGCGGCAGCCGGCCTGGCTGTTTGACGGGCGGGCGATCTGTGATGCGGGGGCGGCGCGGGCCGCTGGGTTAAAGGTGTGGCGCGTGGGCGAAGGGTGAACGGGTGAGCGCTGGTCAGGGCAAAGTTCAGAGTTTGCGCGGGCTGGTGGATCTGCTGCCGCAGCAGACGCCGCTGTGGCAGCACATCGAGGCCACGGCGCGCGAGCACTGTCGCCGCGCCGGAGTCTCTGAGATCCGCACGCCCCTGCTTGAGCACACCGAGCTGTTTGCCCGCGGCATCGGCGAGGCCACCGATGTGGTCGGCAAGGAGATGTACACCTTCACCGACCGGGGTGACCGCAGTTGCACCTTGCGGCCCGAGGGCACAGCCTCGGTGGTGCGGGCGGCGATCGAGCACGGGCTGCTCAGCCAGGGTGCGCAGCGGCTCTGGTACAGAGGGCCGATGTTTCGCTACGAGCGGCCCCAGGCGGGCCGTCAGCGTCAGTTTCACCAGATCGGGGTCGAGTGGCTGGGCGTGGCCGATGCGGCCAGCGACGCCGAGGTGATTGCTCTGGCCTGGGACCTGCTGGCGGCCCTAGGCGTCGGCGGCCTGGCGCTCGAGCTCAACAGCCTGGGCAGCCCCGATGACCGCCTCGCCTATCGCGAGCAGCTGGTGGGCTGGCTTGAGGCGC
>VGPQ01000212.1 GCA_016882555.1 Cyanobacteria bacterium M_surface_7_m2_040 | reverse complement strand
GGCCCTGTGGTGGTTCTACAGGCGCGGCTGGCGGCTGGGCGGCGGCAGCAGTGACCTGCTGATGAGCAACAGCAACACCTCGCTGTTTGATGCCGCCATCTCGGCCGGAACCGGCATTGCCCTTGTGAGCTCGCCGCTGCTGCTGGGCACACCGTTGGCGTTCCTGACGCCCGTAGCCGATTCTCTGATCGTGCTGGTGCCAACTGCAACGAAACGATCAATTGCAACAAGCAAGAGATTCAAACGGTGATGGCCGGCAAACCGGGTCCCTGGTTGCGCATCGACAAAGGGTCCGTCGATGACACCAAACTCCACGCCGTCTGTCACAAGCACTGATCCGCGATCACGGTGCTGGGGCCCTGCGGTTGCGGCATCGCTCGGAGCAGTAGACAACCTGCTCCCAGACGTCGGCCCATTTCTTGCGCCAGCCGAACGGACGGCCGCAGACTGGACAGATCTTGCTTGGCCTGAGGCTGGGCGGAAGGCCGCGGCGCTGAGGCTCTCTCTTGTCGTCGCTCCCCCATTGTCGACCCATGGGGCCAGGTTCAGACGGGGCGGACCGGACGCTTGTCGATCACCTTGTCGATCAGGCCGTAGTCGACCGCCTCGGCCGGCGACATGAAGAAGTCACGGTCGGTGTCTTCCTCAATGCGCGGCAGGGGCTGACCGGTGCGATCGGCGAGTTCCTGGTTGAGCTTTTTCTTGAGATACAGGATTTCGTCGGCCTGGATGCGGATGTCGCTGGCCTGACCGCGGGCCCCGCCCAGGGGCTGGTGGATCATGATCCGCGAATGGGTGAGGCTGCTGCGCTTGCCCTTGGAGCCGGCACAGAGCAAAAAGGCCCCCATGGACGCAGCTAAGCCCACACACACGGTCTGCACGTCGGGCTTGATGTGCTGCATCGTGTCAAAGATGCCCAGGCCGTCATAGACCGAGCCACCCGGGGAATTGATGTAGAGGAAGATGTCCTTGTCGGGATCTTCAGCCTCCAGAAACAGCAGCTGGGCCACGATGCGGTTGGCCGATTCGGCCGTCACCGGCTCGCCGAGGAAGACGATGCGCTCGCGCAGCAGACGGGAATAGATGTCAAACGCCCGTTCACCGCGCCCCGATTCCTCGATGACAATGGGGATCGTGGTCACAGGACGTTGTTCAATGTTGAGCCGATCCTACTGAGGCTGGAAACGGCCTGAGGGAGGCGGCGCTAGGGTCGCTGCACCTTGGTTGGACTCGCGTGAGCGCCGCCCTCACCGTTGCTGACAGCAAGCGCGCCTTCCACCGCGCGTTTCCCTACGTGATCGGGCCGCTCTACCGGCGCATGGTGGACGAGCTGCTGGTGGAGCTGCATCTGCTGAGCCGCCAGCAGGGTTTTCAAAGCGATCCCCTGTTTGCCGTGGGGCTCGTGCAGGTGTTTGACGGCTTTGCCAAGGGATACCGCCCGGAGGCTCAGAGGGAACCCCTGTTTGCAGCCCTATGCAGCGCCAGCGGCTTTGACGGAGCCCAGCTGCGCCAACAGCACTCCCAGGCCCTGGCGGCCATGGGCCACCACAGCGTGGAGGCCGTGAAGCAGTGGATTGAGCAGCAGGGAGCCGGCGCTCCAGAGCCGATCGCCTCAGCCCTGGCCAGCATCCAGCGACCCAACTTTCATTACTCCCGGTTGATGGCCGTGGGTCTGATGGCGCTTCTGGAGCAGGCCCAGGGCGCTGATGCCATGGACCCTGACGCCCTGCGCAGCTATGCCCACGATCTGGGTGCCTCAATCGGTCTGCTGCGGGATCGGCTCGACAAGGACCTCAAGCTCTACGCCAGCAACCTCGAGAAAATGGCCCAGGCGGTCGAGCTGATGGAGGAGACCGTGGCCGCCGAGAAGCGCAAGCGCGAACGCCGCGCCGCCGCACCGGCCCTTGCCTCCGATCCCACCTCCTCGAGCGGGGGCGGGCCTGATGCGACCGGTCCCGACGATTCCCCTAGCGGGGGCGACTCAGCTCCAGGCGTCCCAACAGCTGGCTGATCGGAGAACGGGCCCCGCCACCGGCGACCAGCTCCAGCTGATCAGCCCGCCGAACCAGTTGGGGAAAGGCCTGAGGCCAAAGCCCCAGACGGTCGAGATCAACCGGCCTGGCCCTGAGATGCAGGCCATCCGAGGCTTGCGCCCGGGCCGGTGCCGCGAGCTGCCCCAGGGGCCCAGGGCCAAGAAACAGCAACAACCTTGGCTCGGCACCCGGCGTTGCGGGCGCGAGCCAGCGCCAGCCGCCCACCACAGCCCCCCGTGCATCGCTCCAGCTGGCACTGGGGAGAACCCCCGAGCTAAGCTGTGGTGCCGAGCTCTGGAGCCGCGGAGCAGGCTCCTGCAGGCCTTGCTGCTGCAGGGGCTGGCGCAAGCCCGCCAGCAGGCGCCCCCAGGCCGTGCGATCGCGCGCTGCCGGGGCCAATTCGAGCTCGAGGCCAGCCTGAAACGGCCCCTGGGGAAGCTCCCTGAGTCGCAACAGAAAGGGAAGGCGGCGCAACAAAGCGATCTGCGCCTCGTTGATGCCATACCGGCTGGCCAGCGGTTCGCGCACCAACTGGCGCGTCAGCAAACCCTGCAACAGCACCTCCAACGAAGGGCCCTGAAGCTCCAGCAGGGTGCCAGGGGGTAGAGGTCGGGGGTTGCGTGTGAGCTGCGCCGGTGCGGTGGCCCCCAGCACCCCGGCACCAGCCGCCGCCTCACCAGCCAGGTCGAGGCTGAGACCGCGCAGCTGCAGCCTCAGACAGCCCTGCTGCAGGCGTTGCAGCAGGGGTGCCACCGGGCCTGCCAGCTCGCCCAGACCAGCACCCGTCCAATACACCGCCTGGGGCTGCTGCAACTGCAGCAGGCAGCGCTGGTCAAGACCGCGCTGGGGCCTGGTCACAGCCTGCAGACGCTCGGCCAGCCACTGGCGCGAGAGCGGATCGGCGGCCACCACCGCCAGGTTGTCGACCATCAACGCCGGCACGGGCAAGCGCTTGGACGCAATGCCGCTGAAGCTCAGGGCCGGCAGCACCAGGTAAGCGCCGGCGTCACCATGGGCGCCCCAGAACTGCCACCAGGTGCCCTGCTGCCGCGACCACAGGAACTGCGCGTCGGCACCGAGGCGCTGCCGCCAGAGCGCCGGCAGCGGCCGCGAGGCGGAGGGGCCAAAACTCTGCAGCAACTGCACCTGGGGCAGCAGGCGGGCCAATCCCTGGGCCTGGGGCCGGGGCCAGAGCCACAACCCCAGCGCCGGCAGCAGCACGAGCACGGCCGAGGCCGCCGCGGTGTTCAGCAGCTGCAGCCGCCCCTTCAAGGGCACACCCCGTAGGTGGTGGTGCGGCGCCGCACGGGGCGGCCCAGGCTGGCCGCTGCCGCCTCCAGGGCCTGGGGATCCTGATTGGTGCCGCCGCTGGCGCCTGCCATGGTGGTGATGTGCTCCTCCATCAGGGTGCCACCGAGATCGTCGGCACCCCAGCGCAGGGCCTCGGTGGCGCCGGCCAGCCCCAGCTTCACCCAGCTGGGTTGGTGATGGCGGATCCACGGGCCCAGCAGCAACCGGGCGG
This sequence comes from Cyanobacteria bacterium M_surface_7_m2_040, assembly GCA_016882555.1. Lineage (GTDB taxonomy): Bacteria > Cyanobacteriota > Cyanobacteriia > PCC-6307 > Cyanobiaceae > RGUW01. The sequence continues at coordinate 20 of VGPQ01000212.1, read as the reverse complement.
TCGCCGTCAACAGCAGCATC
>VGPQ01000211.1 GCA_016882555.1 Cyanobacteria bacterium M_surface_7_m2_040 | reverse complement strand
ATCGCGGTCGGACTCGCTATCGAGTTCAACCGAACCGAAGCGATCAGTCCTGCCCCTGTCCCAACCCCTGTCGAAGCGGTCGTCGAAGCGAGTGCGATCATCAAAGCGACGGCTGGGAAAGGCCCAGGGGTCGCTGCCCGGACGCTCCCAGTCGTCCCATTCGTCGTCGGAAAAGAGCTCATCCTTGAGCGAGCCCAGGGTGTTCTTCAGCCCCTGCAGGGGGCCCTGATCGGCCTTGCGTTCGCTCAGCAGGCGACGGTTGAGGCCATAGAGGGCCTCCTGCAGCTGACTCACCGACAGCTCCAGCTCGGCGAGATCGCCGCGACCGGCGGCCTCCTCAGCGAGCAGATCCTGCACATCCCGCAGGGCCATTTCGACCGAGCGCTGCTGGCGTTCAGCGCCATAGGGACCGAGCTCCAGGGCTGCATCGCGCAGCCGGCGTTCAGCCTGGGCCACCAGCGTGAGGGCCCGGTTGCGGCGGTCGATATCGGCCCGCTTGCGGCGGTCTTCGGCGGCTTTCTGTTCCGCCTCGGCAATCAGTTGCTGAATCTCCTCCTCGCTCAGGTTGGTGCCGCCCTGGATCGTGACGCTCTGCTGGCGGCCGGTGGTGCGGTCGCTGGCTGACACCTGCAGGAGGCCGTTGGCATCGATGTCAAACGACACCTGAATCTGGGGCACACCCCGCGGTGCCGGGGGTATGCCCGAGAGCCGGAAGCGCCCCAGCGACTTGTTGTCGTGAGCCATCTGCCGCTCCCCCTGGAGCACATGCACCTCGACGGCGTTCTGGTTCGCCTCGGACGTGCTGAACAGATCGCTCTTGCGCACCGGAATCGAGGTGTTGCGGGGAATCAGCACCTTCATCACCCCGCCGATGGTCTCGAGGCCCAACGACAGCGGCGTCACATCATTGAGCATCAAGTCGCGCAGCTCGCCCGTGAGGATGCCGGCCTGCACGGCCGCACCCACCGCCACCACCTCGTCGGGGTTCACCGATTGGCAGGGATCACGGGGAACCAGGGTGCGCACCATCTGCTGCACCATCGGCATGCGGGTGGAGCCTCCCACCAGCACCACATCGTCGATGTCTTCGGCGGCCAGGCCCGAATCGCGCAGGGCGCGCTGCACCGGTCGCAGCAAACGGTCGAGCAGGTCGGGGCAGAGCCCTTCGAAGGTGCTGCGCTCGAGGGTGGTTTCGATGTGCAGCGGGCCCTCGGATCCGGTGGCGATGAACGGCAGCGAAATCGGGGTGCTCTGCACGCCACTCAGCTCGATCTTGGCCTTTTCAGCGGCTTCGCTCAGCCGCTGCAGGGCCTGGCGGTCGCGGCGGAGGTCGACACCGTGCTGCTGTTGAAAGGCATCGGCCAGCCAGTCGACGATGCGACGGTCCCAGTCGTTGCCGCCCAGCTGGGTGTCACCGCTGGTGGCCTTGACGTCGAATACGCCGTTGGCAATGCGCAACACCGACACATCAAAGGTGCCGCCACCGAGGTCAAACACCAGCACGCGGCGCACCGCACTGCGGTCAAAGCCATAGGCCAGGGCCGCCGCGGTGGGCTCATTGAGGATGCGCTCCACGGTGAGCCCCGCCAGGCGTCCCGCATCGCGGGTGGCCTGCCGCTGGGCATCGTCGAAGTAGGCGGGAACCGTGATCACGGCCGCCTCGACCGGTTCTCCCAGGTAGGTGGACGCGTCATCAACCAGCTTCCGCAGGATGCTGGCCACCAGCTCTTCCGGGGCGTACTCGCGCTCGGTGGCCGGGCACACCACCCGCACCAGGCCGGCATCGTTGGCCTTCACGGTGTACGGAACCGAGAGGCTGCCGTCGTCGAGTTCGTCCCAGCTGCGGCCCACAAACCGTTTGAGGTTGGCGAAGGTGTTGCGGGGATTCAGCACCAGCTGGCGGCGGCCGAGTTGCCCCACCAGCAGCTCCTGATCACGGCTGAAGCCCACCACCGAGGGGGTCGTGCGGCCGCCTTCGGCATTGGCGATCACCACGGGCCGACCGCCCTCGAGAACCGCCACCACCGAATTGGTCGTGCCCAGATCGATGCCGACGATTCGGCCCATGCCGCTGCGTGTCTGTGAGGGAAGAGGTTTAGGGTCGACGCGTCCGCTCGCGCCGTGGTTAATCATGGCTTAAACGGGGGCTCTGGGGCGCTTTTTAGAGTCAAGAGCGAAGAGTCAGGACCGATGGTCTTGTACCCCTCAGCCAGGTGCAACCCCTTCTATGCGTTCGGCTTCCTCACCACCAAACCTTGACGAGGCATTCACGCTGCGCCGCAGGCCCGCCAGTGAAAAGCTGCTGGATCAGGGGTTCCATCTGCTCACGTTGAGCCTCGCCTCGTTGGTGGGCATCCTGCTGCTGGCCATCGTGCTCACCGTGTTTCACGGAGCACGCGAAGCGATCAGCAGCTTCGGTTCGCGGTTCATCACCACCTCCTCATGGGACCCGGTCAACAACCAGTACGGGGCTTTTGTGGCGATCTATGGCACCCTCGTGACCGCGCTGCTGTCGCTGTTGATCGCCGTGCCACTGGGGGTCGGTACTGCCATTTTCATCACCGAGGATCTGATTCCTTCGTCGCTGCGCAATGGCATTGGCCTGATGGTTGAGCTGCTGGCGGCCATCCCATCGGTGGTGCTGGGGCTGTGGGCCATCTTTGTGATGGAACCGGCGATCCGGCCCGCCCTCGACCTGCTGCACCGGCTGCTTGGTTGGAGTCCCTTCTTTGCCAGCGAACCGCAGGGACCAGGCATGGCGCCAGCCATCCTGATCCTGGTGGTGATGGTTCTGCCGATCATCACCGCGATCAGCCGCGATGCGCTCAATCAGGTGCCGATCGAGCTGCGCCAGGGCGCCTTTGGTGTGGGCACCACCCGCTGGGGAGCCCTGTTCAACATCATTCTGCCTGCGGCAATCTCAGCGATCACCGGTGGGGTGATGCTGGCCCTGGGGCGGGCAATGGGCGAAACCATGGCCGTGACCTTGATCATCGGCAACTCGCTGAACTTCGACCTGTCTCTGCTAGCCCCAGGAAACACGATCGCCTCGATGCTGGCCAATCAATTCAGCGAAGCCGATGGCATTCAGGTGTCGGCGTTGATGTATGCGGCCCTGATCCTGATGGTGCTGACCCTGGTGGTCAATATCGCCGCGCAATGGATTGTGCGTCGCCTGAGCCTCAAGTACTGAACAGCGTCGCCCCCATGGCCAACACCCCAATCACTTACTCGAATTCGCCACTCTTTGAGCGGCGGCCTCTCACCTACGACCCCAATCTGGGGCGCAACCGCTTCAATCAGTTCTGCACCCTGGTGGCGGGCACCTTCTCGGGAATCGCCATACTGCCGCTGGTGCTGGTGCTGTTCTACGTGCTGTTGCAGGGCGGCAGGCTGCTCAGCATCGGCCTGTTCACCGAACTGCCGCCGCCACCGGGTCTCGAAGGAGGCGGGATCGGCAACGCCATCGTGGGCACCATCGTGGTGACCCTGGTCGCGTCCCTGATCTCGATTCCGATCGGGGTCGGAGGCGGAATATTTTTGAGTGAATACTCAAGCAATGGCTGGTTCGCTCAGAGCGTTCGCTTTGGTAA
>VGPQ01000210.1 GCA_016882555.1 Cyanobacteria bacterium M_surface_7_m2_040 | reverse complement strand
GTCGCGCGACGAACTGGCCCTGGCGGCGCGGGCGGGCGTCACCGTGGTGGCCGACAACTGGCGCGATCTGGAGCTGCTGAGCGAGCTGGCCCCCGAGCTCTCAGAACCGGTGCGGCTGATGCTGCGCTTCACCCCCGGCATCGAGTGCCACACGCACGAGTACATCCGCACCGGCCATCTCGACAGCAAGTTCGGCTTTGATCCCGACCAGCTCGAGACCGTGCTGCGGCACCTGCAGGGCTGCAGCTGGGGACGCCTCAGCGGCCTGCATGCCCACATCGGCTCGCAGATCTTCGAGCTGCAGCCCCACCGCGATCTGGCCGGCGTGATGGCCGACGCCCTGGCCCTGGCCCGCAGCCTTGGCCATCCCGTGGTCGACCTCAACGTGGGCGGCGGCCTGGGCATCCGCTACACCGCCAGCGACGACCCGCCGAGCATCCAGGAGTGGGTGCGCACCGTGGCCGAAGCCGTGGTGGCCGCCTGCACGGAGCGGGGCCTGGAGCTGCCGCGGCTGCTCTGCGAACCCGGTCGCTCCCTGGTGGCCACCGCGGGGGTGACCCTCTACACCGTGGGCAGCTGCAAGCCGATTCCCGGCATCCGCACCTACCTCTCGGTCGACGGCGGCATGAGCGACAACCCGCGGCCGATCACCTACCAGTCGCGCTACACCGCCGTGCTGGCCGACCGGCCCAGCGCCACCGCCAGCGACACCGTGACCGTGGCCGGCAAGCACTGCGAATCGGGTGATGTGCTGCTCAAGGACATCACCCTGCCGCCGGCTGCCCCCGGCGATGTGCTGGCGGTGTTTGCCACCGGCGCCTACAACGCCTCGATGAGCTCCAACTACAACCGCATCCCCCGCCCGGCAGCCGTGCTCGTGGCCGAGGGACAGGCCGAGCTGGTGCAGCGGCGGGAACAGCCGGAGGACTTACTGCGCTATGACATACTGCCAGCGCGCCTAGCGTCGATAACCTAACCAGCAACGTGCTCGCGCCGGATCCCTGGCTGGACCGGCAATCTCACCATCGACCCGCGTCTGCTGCTCGACCTGCTCTGCGCCATTGCGCTCGGGGTGCTGCTGTTGGGCCGGGTCACCGAAACCCGCACGCTGTGGTTGCTGCGCGGCTACCTGATGCTGGTGGCGCTGGCCTGGGTGGTGCAGCGCTTCGCCAACCTCCCCCTCACCAGCAAGCTGGTCGACGCCCTGGTGCTGGCCTGCAGCCTGGCCCTGGCGATCCTGTGGCAGGGGGAGCTCAGGCGGCTGATGGAGCTGCTGGGCACCGGCCGGTTGCGGGTGCTGTTTGGCGACCGCAGTCGCGATCAGCTGGCCTCCGGCTCGGTGGCCACCCTCAGCGAAGCGGCGGGGCGGCTCTCCCAGCTGCGGCGCGGCGCCCTGATCGTGGTGGATCTGGGCAGTGACCTGCGGCCTGAAGACTTCCTCAATCCCGGCATCACCATCGATGCCCAGCTCTCGGTGGAGTTGCTGCTCAACCTGTTTGCCAGCGACACGCCGCTGCACGATGGCGCCGTGCTGGTGAAAGCCAACCGCATCCTGGCGGCGGGGGTGATCCTGCCGCTCTCACGGCAGGGGATCAACCGCTACGGCACCCGCCATCTCGCAGCCCTGGGCCTCACCGAGCGCTTTGATCGCTGCCTGGCGATCGTGGTCTCGGAGGAGACCGGCACCCTGTCGCTGGCCAGCCAGGGGCGCCTGGAGCGACCGATCACCAGCAGCCGCCTGCACGATCTGCTGAGCGAGGCTCTGGCCTTGCCAACGGGGCGTAGCGTGGTCAAGGACACGCCGGAATCTCGCGGATGAGTCGCGCCCTGGCGACCAATCATGACCGCACGAGGCACACGCTTCCAGCCAGCCTGGATGCCGCGCGCCTGCCCGCCCATGTGGCCGTGATCATGGACGGCAACGGCCGTTGGGCGCGGCAGCGGGGGCTGCCCCGGGTGATGGGCCATCGCGAGGGCGTCGAGGCCCTGAAGCGCACGCTCCGGCTCTGCAGCGACTGGGGCATCGGCGCCCTCACCGCCTACGCCTTCTCCACCGAAAACTGGAACCGCCCCGGCGAGGAAGTGACCTTCCTGATGACCCTGTTTGAGCGGGTGCTGGCGCGGGAGCTCGAAGCCCTCGAGCGCGAGCAGGTGCGCATCCGCTTTCTGGGCGATCTGGAGCCGCTGCCATCAGGCCTGCGGCAGCTGATTGCCGATGCCACCGAGCGCACCGCGGCCAACGCCGGCATCCACTTCAACGTGTGCACCAACTACGGCGGCCGCGCTGAGCTGGTGCGCGCCGCCCGTCGGCTGGCCGCGCGCGTGGCCACCGGGGAACTCGATCCCACCCAGATCGATGAAACCCTGTTTGCCGCCGAACTGCACACCGCCGGTGAGCGCGATCCCGATCTGCTGATCCGCACCAGCGGCGAACAGCGGATCAGCAACTTTCTGCTCTGGCAACTCGCCTACGCCGAGCTGCACATCACCGAGGTGCTCTGGCCCGATTTTGATGAAGCGGCCCTGGAAGCAGCGCTGCGCGATTACCAGAGCCGCCAGCGCCGCTTTGGCGGTGTTGAGGCGATCCTGCCCTAACCCCTCACCCCGTCGAGCCCTTGAGCCCAACTCCGGCCACGCTCACTGCCGCCAGCCCCGCCACCCCGGCAGGTGGGGCCGTGCCGATCCGCCACGACTGGACCGTCGGCGAGATCATCGGCTTGCTGGAGTTGCCGCTGCTGGAGCTGCTGTGGCAAGCCCAGGCCGTGCACCGCAGCGCCAACCCCGGCTACCGCGTGCAGCTGGCCTCGCTGCTGAGCGTCAAGACCGGAGGCTGCGAGGAGGACTGCGCCTACTGCCCGCAATCGATGCACAACAGCAGCGATGTGAGCGGCCGCCCCGATCTCGACCTGCAGGTGGAGCCGGTGCTGGCGCGGGCCCGGGCCGCCAAGGCCGCCGGCGCGCACCGCTTCTGCATGGGCTGGGCCTGGCGCGACATCCGCGACGGCGCTCCGTTCGAGGCCATGCTGCAGATGGTGCGGGGCGTGCGGGAGCTGGGGCTGGAAGCCTGCGTGACCGCCGGCATGCTCAGCGACGCCCAGGCCGAACGCCTGGCCGAGGCCGGCCTCACCGCCTACAACCACAACCTCGACACCAGCCCCGAGCATTACGAGCGGATCATCAGCACCCGCACCTATCAGGAGCGGCTCGACACCCTGCAGCGGGTGCGCCGCGCAGGGATCGCGATGTGCTGCGGCGGCATCATCGGCATGGGCGAAAGCCTCAACGACCGGGCCTCGCTGCTGCAGGTGCTCGCCAGCCTCGAGCCCCATCCCGAGAGCGTGCCGATCAATGCCCTGGTGGCGGTCGAAGGCACCCCGCTAGAGCAGCAGCCGCCGGTGGATCCGCTCGAGCTGGTGCGCATGGTGGCCACAGCCCGGATCCTGATGCCCCATAGCCGGGTGCGCCTCAGCGCCGGCCGCGAACAGCTCAGCCGTGAGGCCCAGATCCTCTGCCTGCAAGCGGGCGCCGATTCGATCTTTTACGGCGACACCCTGCTGACCACCAGCAACCCCGCCGTCGAAGCCGACCGGGAGCTGCTGGCGGCCGCGGGCGTGCAGCCCAGGAGCGAACCGGGCCACTGAACGCCA
>VGPQ01000209.1 GCA_016882555.1 Cyanobacteria bacterium M_surface_7_m2_040 | reverse complement strand
CATCACGGCCCCTGAATTGCCGGCCGAATACACGGCGGTGGCCCGGCCCTCCTTGACCAGGTCCATGGCCCTGTTGATGCTGGCGTCGCGCTTCTTGCGCACCACCGTGGCCTCCTCGTTCATGCCCACGGAAGGTCCGCTGGCCACCAGCTCGATCAGGCCGCGGCTGACGGCGTCATCGAGCTGCTCCTGCAGGCCCATCTCGGCCACAGCCGCCTGCAGTGGCGCCGTCTCGGCCACGAACCGCACCCGCAGCGGCAGGCGCTCGACCGCCTGCAGGCAGCCTTCGAGAATCGGCCCGGGGGCGTGATCGCCGCCCATGCCATCCACGGCCACCCAGAGGCGATCGGCGTCGTTGATCGGGATGCCCTCGCCGGGGCCGCCCAGGCCCCGTTGCAGCCGCCGCAGCGGGTCAAACACCAGGGGCTCGAGCACAGAACCGGCCACGCTGCCGGCTCCGGAGACCACCGAGCCAGCCATCGACCCGGCGCCCGACACCACCGAGCCGGCCATCGATCCGGCTGCGCCGGCCACGTTGCCGGCAACGCCGGCGGCCGAGGTGGCGGTGTCCACCAGGGTGGTCACGGCCGCATTGCGCCGATACCAGATCACCAGGCGGCGGATCGTGCGGTTGGGCTTGCCCCGGCGGCCCGGCAGCCCGCTGGTGTCAGTGTCCTTCGGTGGCAACGGCGTCAACGATGCGCTGGAACAGATAGCCCGTGCCACGAGCCGTGAGGATCAGCTCGGGGTTGGCCGGATCATCTTCCAGTTTGGAGCGCAGCCGGGAGATGTGAACATCCACCACCCGAGTGTCGACGTGACGCTCCGGCGTGTAGCCCCACACCTCCTTGAGGATTTCGCTGCGGCTGAATGGTTCGCCCGAGCGGCCCACCAGCAGCTCCAGCAGGCTGAATTCCATGCCGGTCAGACGGATCCGCTCGTCGGCCCGGTACACCTGCCGTTTGTTTGTGTCGATGCGCAGAGCGCCGATGCTGATCACCCCGGAGTTGGGAATGCCTGCCACGGCCTCCTTCTCCACCCGGCGCAGCACGCAGCGAATGCGCGCTTCCAGCTCCTTGGGGCTGAAGGGCTTGACCACGTAGTCGTCGGCGCCCAGCTCCAGGCCGGTGATGCGGTCGGCCACATCGCCCAGGGCCGTGAGCATCACGATCGGCACGTCGGATTCCTTGCGCAGCTCCTGGCAGACGCCGTAGCCATCGAGCTTGGGCATCATCACGTCGAGCACCACCAGGTCGGGATTGCACTGGTGAAAGGCCTCAAGCGCCTCTTCGCCATCGCTGGCGGTGACGACCTTGAAGCCGATCATCGACAGGCGTGTGTCCAGGATCCGGCGGATGCTCGCCTCGTCGTCGACGACAAGGATCGTTTCTTTTGCTGCTGGTGAGGCCGTCATCGAGGCGGCTTGGCGTTACAACGGATCCGATCTACTGAAAAGGCCAATGGGGGGGCTCGTTCACCGAACGACGCCTTTCTTCACAACTCCACCGCGACGCTCTGCCTCGCTTGTTGGGCGCTCCGCCCCGTGGGCGCTCCCCATCCTCGGCCCCCTGGCCCCCCATTTCTCGATCCCCGCTCTGGTGCCCAAGACCGCGTCGCTGTATGTGTGCACCGAATGCGGTGCCCAAACCCGCCAGTTCTTCGGGCGTTGCAGCAGCTGCGGCAGCTGGAACACGTTGATCGAGCAAACGGCGCCGGCGGCAGTCGATCAGCGCCGGCGGCGGCCCGTGCCGGCGGCGGGCGAGGGGTTGGCACCCGCGGTGGCGCGCCGTTCCGAACCGATCGCGGCTGTCGGCGAGCGGCCGTTGCAGCGCCTCAGCAGTGGCTACGGCGAATTTGATCGGGTGCTGGGCGGCGGCCTGGTGCCGGGCTCCCTGGTGCTGCTGGGCGGTGATCCCGGCATCGGCAAAAGCACCCTGCTGCTGCAGAGCGCCCGCGCCATGGCCGCTCGGGCCTCGGTGCTCTATGTGAGCGCCGAGGAGTCGGCCCAGCAGGTGAAGCTGCGCTGGCGCCGGCTGGCTGAGTTGATGCCGTCGCTGGCCGGCGATGGCGCTGCACCCGCGGCTGACCCCGACCTGCAGCTGCTCTCGGAGACCGATCTGGAACTGGTGCTGCAGGAGCTGGAAAGCCTGCGCCCAGCGGTGGCGATCATCGACAGCATCCAGGCCCTCCATGACGGCGAACTGGGCAGCGCCCCCGGCTCGGTGGCGCAGGTGCGCGAATGCGCCGCCGCCCTGGCCCGCATCGCCAAGCGGCAGCACACGGCCCTGCTGCTGGTGGGCCACGTCACCAAGGAGGGCATGCTGGCCGGCCCCAAGGTGCTCGAGCACCTGGTGGATGCGGTGCTTACCTTCGAGGGCGACCGCTTTGCAAGCCACCGATTGCTGCGGGCGGTGAAAAACCGCTTTGGCGCCACCCACGAGCTGGGGGTGTTTGAAATGCGCGATCGCGGCCTGGTGGAGGTGAGCAACCCCAGCGAGCTGTTTCTGGGCGGCAGTGAGCCCAGCAGCGGCACCGCCACGATCGTGGCCTGCGAGGGCACCCGGCCCCTGGTGGTGGAGCTGCAGGCCCTGGTCAGCACCACCAGCTATGCCAGTCCCCGCCGCAGCGCCACGGGCCTGGCCGTGAATCGCTTGCATCAGATCCTGGCGGTGCTGGAAAAGCACCTGGGCCTGCCGCTGTCGCGCTTCGACTGCTACCTGGCGGTGGCGGGGGGGCTCGAGGTCGAGGAGCCCTCGGCAGATCTCGGGGTAGCCGCGGCAGTGGTGGCCAGCACCCGCGATCTCACCCTGCCGCCGGGCACGGTGCTGATCGGCGAGCTGGGCCTGGGCGGCCAGCTGCGCCCGGTGAGCCAGCTGGAGCTGCGCCTGGGCGAGGCCGCCCGGCTCGGTTTTACCCGCGCCGTGGTGCCCCGCGGCAGCGGCCTGGGGCCGGTGGCGGCGGGTCTGGGCCTGCAGCTGCTCGAGGCGGGCACCATTGCCGAGGCGCTGGTGGCGGCCCTGGGCGTCAATCCTGCCGACGCCTAGCGCTGGTGCTCCAGCAAACCCGGCCCCATCCCGGGTCGCATCACCGGCCCCATCCCTGGTCACCTCAAGGGTCGCATCTTGATGCCTGGGAAAAGAACTGCGATGCAAGCCTGGTGGGGCGGAGGGAGCTGTGCGCACCACCCTGACCATCAGCGATGCTCTTTAACGAGCAGGCCAAGGTTGAGGCGGCCCGCCAGGGCACCACCGTGGGTGGCGTGTTTGAGAGCGCGTTGCGGGGCTATCTGGAGCGGCTCGATCAGCTGCAATGTGCTGAGCTTCCTGACTTGCCGGTGTTGACCGCCGGTTGCGTCAGGCCCGGGGTCGATCTAGACCGCAATGCGGCCTTGCGTGAGCTGCTTGACGAAGGCCTGGAGATCAATGCACTGCGGTGATGTCAACGTGCTGGTGCAGGCCTGCATCGCTGGCACGCGGCACCACCGTCCTGCTCGTGCCTGGTTGTTGCAGCAGCGCTGTGCGCCTCAGGGGCTCGGCTTGTTTTCGGTGGTGGTCAGCGGCTTTTTGCGGGTGGTGACCAATCGCCGCGTGTTCAGCGCTTCACCCACGGTGCGGATCCTGGAGCCGGGGCCGCGTCACTTGGAGCCTGTTCCGTGAGTTGGTTCTGGCTGATCGGCCGGCTTCGGTTGGCATGA
>VGPQ01000208.1 GCA_016882555.1 Cyanobacteria bacterium M_surface_7_m2_040 | reverse complement strand
CATCACCTGGCGCTTCGGAGGGTTTGCTGAGCTTCCGCCCGACAAGGACCAGCTGATCTGGACCACCCTCGCCGGGGCCCTCTGCTTCTTTGTGATCGGTCTGGCTGACGATCTGTTTGCCCTGCCGCCGCTGCCCCGCCTGGTGGGTCAGCTGCTGGTGGCGATGGCGGTCTGGAGCCAGGGGGTGCAGATCGGCACGATCGAGCTGCCCTTTGCGCTGCTGGGCCACAGCGAGCCCTCGTTGGTGTTGCCACCGGCGTTGAGCCTGTTGGCGACGGTGATCTGGCTGGTGGGGATCACCAATGCGATCAACTGGCTGGATGGTCTCGATGGGCTGGCCGCCGGGGTGAGCGGCATCGCCGCCGTGGGCCTCCTGTCGGTCAGCTTCAGCCTGCATCAACCCGCTGCCGGTCTGCTGGCCGCCGCCCTGGCCGGCAGCTGCCTGGGCTTTCTGCGCCACAACTTCAACCCCGCCCGCATCTTCATGGGTGATGGCGGCTCCTATTTCCTTGGCTTCGCCCTGGCCGCGATCAGCATCGTGGGGCCGGCCAAGGGGCTCACCAGCGTCAGCCTGCTGCTGCCTCTGGTGATTCTGTCGCTGCCGTTGGCCGACATGTCGGCGGTGATCCTGGGGCGGCTCAGCCAGGGCCGCTCACCCTTCTACCCCGATCGCCGCCATCTGCACCACCGGCTGCTGCGTCAGGGCCTCAGCCACCGCCGCACCGTGCTGTTGATCTATGCCTTCACCCAGTGGTTTGCGGCTCTGGCGCTGGTGCTGGTGAATGCCGAGCTGCGGTTTTTGTGGCTTGGTTTGGCCACGGCCATCCTGATCGCGCTGGTGGTGACCACGCGGCGGTCGTTGCAACGGGACAGCTCCTGATGACGCTGCCGGCGCCCGCGTCAGATCCTCCCAGCGCTGAAATCCTCTGCATCGGCACAGAGCTGCTGCTGGGCAATATCACCAACGGCAATGCCCGCTGGATCGCCGAGCAGCTGGCGAGCCTGGGCATCGCGCATCTGCGTCAGGAGGTGGTGGGCGACAACCGTGAGCGCCTGATCGCGGCGGTGCGCGCAGCGGCGGGGCGTTGCCGCGTGCTGATCACCACCGGTGGTCTCGGGCCCACCCCCGATGACCTCACCACCGAGGCCATCGCCGCCGCTTTTGGCGCCGACCTGAGCGAGCGCCCTGAGCTGTGGGACGACATTCAGACCAAGCTGAGCGGGCGCGGCCGGCCGATCGCCGCCAGCAACCGCAAGCAGGCCCTGCTGCCCGTGGGGGCGGCGGTGCTGCCCAATCCCACCGGCACGGCAGCGGGAATGATCTGGACGCCCCAGCCAGGCTTCACGATCCTCACCTTCCCCGGTGTGCCCAGCGAACTGCGGGTCATGTGGCAGGCCACCGCCGCACCCTGGTTGCGGGCTCAGGGACTGGCCCAGGGGGTGTTTGCCAGTCGCATGCTGCGCTTCTGGGGGGTGGGTGAATCGACCCTGGCCGAGCAGATGGCCGATCTGCTGGAGGGCGTTAATCCCACCGTGGCTCCCTACGCAGGGGCCGGCGAGGTCAAGCTGCGGCTCACGGCCCGGGCCGCTGATGCGGCGCAGGCCCAGGCTCTGCTGGTGCCGCTGGAGGCCGAGATCCGCACTCGCACCGGGACCCTCTGCTACGGCTCAGACGACGACAGCCTGGCGTCGGTGCTGCTCGAGCAGCTGCGCCGGCGCGGCCACACCGTGGCCGTGGCTGAAAGCTGCACCGGCGGTGGCCTTGGCGCCGCGCTGGCCGCGGTGCCCGGTGCTTCCGATGTGTTTCTTGGCGGTGTGATCGCCTACGCCAACAGCGTCAAGCAGGAGCTGCTGGGCGTGGCCCCCGAGCTGCTCGAAACCCACGGTGCGGTGAGCGATCCGGTGGCGCTGGCGATGGCCGAGGGCGCCCGCCGCCACACAGGCGCCACCTGGGCGCTGGCCGTCACCGGCATCGCCGGGCCCGCTGGCGGCAGCGACGACAAGCCCGTCGGTCTGGTGCACATCGCCATCGCCGGGCCAGCCGGCAGCAGCAGCGAGGCGGTGCGCTTCGGATCGAGCCGCGGTCGCCGCTGGATCCAGACCGTCACCACCGGCGAGGCCTTGAACCGCCTGCGGTTGCATCTCCTTTGATCGCCAGAGCCGCGACGCTCTGGTTTTAGGGTGGCGGGTCAACCGGCACTGCAGCGGTGAGCAGCGGCACCCTTTACGACAAGGTCTGGGATCTGCATCAGGTGGCCGAGCTGCCGGGCGGCAGCACCCAGCTGTTCATCGGCCTGCACCTGATCCACGAGGTCACCAGCCCGCAGGCGTTTGCGGCGCTCAAGGATCTGGGGCTGGGTGTGGCTCACCCCGAGCGCACGGTGGCCACGGTGGATCACATCGTGCCCACCACCAGCCAGGCACGCCCCTTCGCCGATCCGCTGGCTGAGGAGATGCTGGCCACCCTCGAGGCCAACTGCGCCGCCCACGGCATCACCCTGCATGGCCTGGGCAGCGGCCGCCAGGGCATCGTGCATGTGATCGCCCCCGAGCTCGGCCTCACCCAACCGGGCATGACCGTGGCCTGCGGTGATTCGCACACCTCCACCCATGGGGCCTTCGGTGCGATCGCCTTCGGCATTGGCACCAGCCAGGTGCGCGACGTGCTGGCCAGCCAGAGCCTGGCGATGGGCAAGCTCAAGGTGCGGCGCATCTGGGTGGAGGGCCAGCTGCAGCGCGGCGTTTATGCCAAGGATCTGATCCTGCATGTGATCCGCGTGCTGGGGGTCAAGGGTGGGGTTGGCTACGCCTACGAATTCGCCGGTCCAGCCATCGACGCCCTGTCGATGGAGGAGCGCATGACCCTCTGCAACATGGCGATCGAGGGCGGCGCCCGCTGCGGCTACGTCAATCCCGACCAGACCACCTTTGCCTACCTGCAGGGCCGGCCCTTTGCCCCCAGCGGTGAGGCCTGGGAGCGGGCCGTGAGCTGGTGGCGCAGTCTGGCCAGCGGGCCCGAGGCGATCTTCGATGACGAGGTGCGCTTCGAGGCGGCCGCCATTGCCCCCACCGTGACCTGGGGGATCACACCCGGTCAGGGCATCGGTGTTGATGAGGCCGTTCCCACCCTGGAGGCCACCGAGGTCGATGAGCGTCCCCTGGCCGAGGAGGCCTACCGCTACATGGATCTGCAGCCCGGAGCATGGATCGCCGGCACGCCGGTGGATGTGTGTTTCATTGGCAGCTGCACCAATGGTCGCCTCAGCGATCTGCAGGCCGCCGCCGCCGTGGCCCGGGGCCGTCAGGTGGCTCCGGGCATCAAGGCCTTCGTGGTGCCTGGCAGCGAGCAGGTGGCTGCGGCCGCCGAGGCCGAGGGGCTCGATCGGGTGTTCACGGCCGCCGGGTTTGAGTGGCGTGAACCCGGCTGCTCGATGTGCCTGGCGATGAATCCCGATCGCCTCGAGGGCCGTCAGATCAGCGCCAGCTCATCCAACCGCAACTTCAAGGGGCGCCAGGGCTCAGCCAGCGGCCGCACCCTGCTGATGAGTCCGGCGATGGTGGCCGCCGCCGCCGTCACCGGCCGGGTGACCGATGTGCGCGAGCTGCTGCGGTCCTGAACAGCAGCAGTTCAGTTCAGCTCAGCTCGCCATTGCCGCCGCCCTCCCGCGGTCCAGTCCTGTCCGTTTCGATCTCGCCGTTG
>VGPQ01000207.1 GCA_016882555.1 Cyanobacteria bacterium M_surface_7_m2_040 | reverse complement strand
CCCGCATCGACGCCCTGAACCTGGAGACCTCGGGCCGCTTCTGGCACGCCAATGGCGAGCTGCTGCCCTGGTAGGGCTGGGATCAACCCAGGTCGCACTGCAACTGGCTCAGGCCGCCCACCAGCAGCGACAGACCGCTCACCAGCAGGGCTCGGTGCAACTCGGGTTCGCACCAGATGCTGGGATCGTCGCTGGCCGCTTGGATCGCCGAAAGGGTGAGCCGAGCCATCACCAGCGAGGAGCGGGGTGCCGGGGTCATGGGCAGGGTCGCTTTGCGGCACTGAAGCGGGCCGGCAGGCGGGGCGCAAGGCCGTTGCTACGCTCCAGCAAATCAACACCCGTGATGGCGTACAAGCGCGTTCTGCTCAAGCTCAGCGGCGAAGCGCTGATGGGGGAGCAGGGCTACGGCATCGACCCCGCCATTGTGCAGTCGATCGCCCGCGACGTGGCCGCCTGTGTGGCCACCGGCACCCAGCTGGCGATCGTGGTGGGCGGCGGCAACATCTTCCGAGGCCTGAAGGGCAGCGCCGCTGGCATGGACCGGGCCACCGCCGATTACGTCGGCATGCTGGCCACCGTGATGAACGCCATCACCCTGCAGGACGGCCTTGAGCGGGCCGGCATCCCCACCCGCGTGCAGAGCGCCATCTCGATGCAGGAGGTGGCCGAGCCCTACATCCGCCGCAAGGCGATCCGCCACATGGAAAAGGGCCGGGTGGTGATCTTTGCGGCCGGCACCGGCAACCCCTTCTTCACCACCGACACCACCGCCGCCCTGCGGGCCGCCGAGATCGGCGCCGATGTGGTGTTCAAGGCCACCAAGGTGGACGGGGTCTACGACAAGGATCCCGCCCGCCACCCCGGCGCCGTGCGCTACGACAGCCTCACCTTCCTCGAGGTGCTCAGCAGCGAGCTGGAGGTGATGGACAGCACCGCCATCGCCCTGTGCAAGGACAACGCCATTCCGATCGTGGTGTTTGATCTGTTCGGCCCCGGCAACATCGGCCGTGCCGTGGCCGGCGAACCGATCGGCACCCGCATCACCCCCTGAGCCCCAGAGCCATGGACCTCGAAGCCAGCATGCGCAAGTCGCTGGACGCCACCCAGCGCACCTTCAACACGATCCGCACAGGCCGGGCCAACCCGTCGCTGCTCGACAAGATCCAGGTCGAGTACTACGGCAGCGACACCCCGCTCAAGTCGCTGGCCAGCCTGTCGACCCCCGACTCCCAGACGATCCAGATCCAACCGTTCGACACCAGCGCCATGGCGCTGATCGAGAAGGCCATTGCGATGAGCGATCTCGGCCTCACCTGCAACAACGACGGCAAGGTGATCCGCATCAACATCCCGCCGCTCACCGAAGACCGCCGCAAGGAGCTCTGCAAGCTGGCCGCCAAATATGGCGAGGAGGGCAAGGTGGCCCTGCGCAACATCCGCCGCGACGCCATCGACAAGATCAAGAAGCAGGAGAAGGACGGCGAACTCTCCGAAGATCAGAGCCGCGACGAGCAGGACAAGGTGCAGAAGCTCACCGACAAATGCATCGCTGAGCTGGAAAAACATCTCAGCGAGAAGGAAGCCGACATCCTCAAGGTCTGATCCACCCCACTGGAAGCAACCCGTGTGAGCAGCCCCTTCGATGTGGCCGTGGTGGGCGGCGGCGCCGCCGGCGCCAGCTGTGCCGTGCATCTGGCCCTGCAGGGCCTGCAAGTGGTGGTGCTGGAGCAGGGGCCAATACCGCGCCGCAAACCCTGCGGCGGCGGCATGGCCGCCTCTGTGCAGCAATGGTTTCCCTTTGACCTGAGCCCGGCGGTGGATCAGGTAATCCGCCGGGTGCGCTTCACCTGGTGCCTGGAGGATCCGGTGATCGCCGAACTCCCCGGCGAAGCGCCGTTCTGGATTGTGCAGCGCTCCAGGCTCGACGCCTTTCTGCTGCAGCAGGCCACGGCCGCCGGGGCCGAACTGCGCCAGCACTGGCCTGTGACCACCCTGCAACGCCAGGGCGAGCACTGGGAGCTGCAGGGGCCGGCCGGCAGCCTGCGCAGCCGCGCCGTGGTGATCGCCAGCGGCAGCGGCGCCAGCCTGGGCAGCGGCCTGGGCCTGGGCTCCGCCAATCCCCGCTTCGCCACCACCGTGGCGGTGGAGGTGGATGCCGACTTCGATGCTGCCTCAGACGACCCCGACACGGCCCGCTTTGAATTCGGGCTGGTGCACCACGGGTTCTGCTGGAGCTTTCCGCGCCAGGGGGGCTACAGCATCGGACTCGGTACCTTCATCGGCCGCGAGCCCGCCGATGCCGAGACCGTGCTGCAGCGCCTGCTGCCCGAACTGGGTCTCAGCCCAGAGGCCGGCGTGCGCCAGACCAGCGCCCTGCGCATCTGGGATGGCCACCACCGGCTGCACGGCGAGGGCATCGTGGTGGTTGGTGATGCGGCTTCACTCTGCGATCCCTTTCTGGCCGAGGGGATCCGGCCGGCGCTGCTCAGTGGCACCGCGGCAGCGGAAGCGCTGCAGCGCTGGCTGGGCGGCGACGGCCAGGCCCTGGCGGCCTACAGCCAGCGCATGCGCCGGGATTGGGGGGAGTCGATGGCCTGGGGCAAGCGCATCGCCCAGGTCTTCTACCGCGTGCCGCGCATCGGCTACCAGCTCGGCATCAAGCGGCCCACGGCACCCCAGCGCATCGCCCAGATCCTCTCGGGGCAGATGGGCTACGGCGACATCGCCCAGCGGGTGATCAAACGGCTGCTGTTTCAGCAGAGCTGAGCTCAGGAAAAGCGGGTGCTGTCTTTGAGCTGGCGCAGCCGCTGGTCGATCGATCCGAGCAGTTCGATCGCAAACATCGGCGCCTCCTGCACCGCGAACAGGAACTTTTCGCGGTTCATCACCAGCAGCTTGCAGGGGGTCAGCGCTTTGGCATTGCCGTAGCGGCGATGGTCGGGGGTCACCAGCGCCCCGGCACCGAACACATCGCCGGCCTTGATCGTTTCGTGGCCGGCATCACCGTTCCAGCTGAGCTCCACCGTGCCCTCGAGCAGACCGAACATGCAGTCGCCGGCTTCACCCGAGCGAAAGATCAGGCTGCCGGGCTCAACAGTGGTCACCTCGCCATTGCTGGCGAGGGCTCGCATCGTTTCCAGCGCGTTGATGGTGGGCATGAATCAGACGCAGGGCAGAACTCAGCTCTGGGAGGCCAGGGCCAGGGGCGCACCCAGGCCGCCACGCACATCGGCGGGGGCCAGCCGACCGTCGTTGTCGGTGTCGAGGGCGGCAAACACCGCATCGCTGCCCAGCCACTCTTCGCGGGTGATGCAGCCGTCGCCATCGAGATCGTTCAACAAAAAGATCTCGTGCACGGCATGGTCGAAGGCCTTGCCCCCCTCGAGCACGGCCAGGCGGTGGGCGAGCTGCAGCTCCAACGTCTCGATGGCCTTGCAGAAGCCGCGGATGCCCTCATCCAGCTTCTCGGTGGCCATGGCGTCAGCCGCCAGCATCGTGCGGAAACCCGCTTCATCGAGTTGAATCTGGGGTTCCGTGGGGGCCGGATCAAAGGCCTTGAGCTTGCGCTCCAGCACCCCGTCGTTGGAGCGCAACTGATCGAGCAGGGCCGGCGAGATGGTGAGCAGGTCGCAACCCGCGAGCTCGATGATCTCGTCGATGTTGCGGAAGCTGGCCCCCATCACCTCGGTCTTGTAGCCGTAGGTCTTGAAATA
>VGPQ01000206.1 GCA_016882555.1 Cyanobacteria bacterium M_surface_7_m2_040 | reverse complement strand
GGGCACGCGACCGATGTCGCGCAGGTAGCTGCGCACCAGGTCGCCGTCGGGGGCGCTGCCGCCGGTGCTGGGGCGGGTGCTGCTCGAAACCTCGGGGCCGAGGCTGACGACCGGTGCGAGGGGCGCTGCGACCATGGCGCGGTTGGGTTACGAAACGAAAATGTTTCGTAAAGGTACCACGGTTTTTCGGGCGGCAGGATGGGGTCCTGTGAGGGCCCTATCGGGGTTGGTCCATGGCTGCCGAGCGGCTGCAGAAACTGCTCTCGGCCGCCGGGGTGTGCTCCCGCCGTGCTGCCGAGGAGCTGCTGCGCGAACAGCGCGTGCAGGTCAATGGCCGCGTGGCCGCTCTGGGCGATCGCGCCGATCCCCAGCGCGACCGCATCTGCGTGGATGGCTGCGCCATTGCCGCCCCGACGCCGCCCCTGGTGCTGCTGCTCAACAAGCCCGCCGGGGTGCTGTGCAGCTGCCGTGATCCCCACGGTCGCCCCACCGTGCTCGAACTGTTGCCCCCGGAGCTGCGCCAGGGTCAGGGGCTGCATCCCGTGGGCCGGCTCGATCAATACAGCCGCGGCGCCCTGCTGCTCAGCAACGATGGGGCCCTCACCCTGCGGCTCACCCACCCCCGCTACGGCCACCGCAAGACCTACCGGGTGTGGGTGCGCGGCAGGCCCAGCGCCGAGGCCCTGGCCCGTTGGCGGCGCGGCGTGGCCCTGGATGGCCACCCAAGCCAACCGGTGGAGCTCACGCTGCTCGAGCAGCAGCCGGACCGCTGCATGCTGCAGCTGCAGTTGCGCGAGGGTCGCAACCGCCAGATCCGGCGCACGGCCGAGCTGTTGGGATGCCCCGTGCTCGACCTGCAGCGCCTGGCCATCGGCGATCTGCAACTTGGTGATCTGCCCGAGGGGCGCTGGCGGCAGCTCCAACCCCAAGAATGGGAGCCATGGTTGGCCCCTTGAAGCGCTCCTGGTTTGATCGGCTGCGGCGCGGTCGCGGCACGGCGGAGGTCGCTCCGCCGCTGCCAGGGGTGCCGGCCGATTCCCTGGCTGAGGTGGGTGCGTTGTTGCGCCAAGCCCGCGAGGCGCGGGGGCTGGGCCTGCGCCAGCTGGCGGCCGAGACCCTGATCAGCACCCCGGTGCTCGAAGCGCTCGAGCGCGGCTGGCGTGATCGCTTGCCCGAAGCGGCCTATCTGCGCACGATGCTGCCCCTGCTGGAGCGCTACCTCGCCCTGGAGCCCGGCAGTCTGCGCGTGGCTCTGGTGGATGACCGCCCTGGTCACGACAGCCGTTTGCAGCCCTCGCCGCGTTTTCCGCTGCTGTCGGTGCAGTTGTTCACCACCTGGCAGGGCACGGCGGCCTATGGGGTGCTGCTGCTGGCCCTGGTCTATGGGCTGAACCTGGAGCAGCGCCGGCTGGCAGTCCGGGGGATGCATGCCCTCAATCCGGTGCCGCCCCTGCCGGAGCAGGCGGCCCGCCGCTTGCCGCCGGCTGGATCGGATCTGTTGCTGAAGGCCTACCCCGACCTGCGGCCCCTGGCCCAGGCCAGCCGCGGCCGGGGGCTGGACCTGGCCCGGCGTCAGGGGGGGGCTGCGCAGGCTGCCGCCGATCCCGGTGTGCTGGAGCTCAGCCTGCAGCAGCCCACGCGGCTCAGCCTGGAGGCGGCCAACGGCGTGCGCAGCAGCCTCAAGGCCGGACC
Source organism: Cyanobacteria bacterium M_surface_7_m2_040 (assembly GCA_016882555.1). Lineage (GTDB taxonomy): Bacteria > Cyanobacteriota > Cyanobacteriia > PCC-6307 > Cyanobiaceae > RGUW01. The sequence goes on along the minus strand of VGPQ01000206.1, from coordinate 2,029 downwards.
CGGTGAGCTGGTGCTGCCGCTCACGCCGCCGCTCAGCCTGACCCTGGACCCGGCAGCTGCCGCCACAGCCATGGTGCGCTGGAACGGTGAACCGCTCCAGCCCCAGGCCCCGGGGCGCTACAGCTGGCCGCCGCGCCCGGCCGCGGCGGCCAGCGAGCCATAGCCCTGCAGCGGTCCGTCGAGGCTGCTGATCGCTTGCTGCAGCCGCCAGCTCCAGTTGCCACTGGAGGTGCCCGGGGTGTTGAAACGTGCGTCGTCACCCAGCTCGAGCAGATCCTGCAGCGGCACCACGGCCAGATCGGCCGTGGACTCGAGGGCCAGTTGGGTGAGCTGCCAGCCCGGCGCCTGCACGGCGCCGCCCACCGCTGCGGCGACGCGTTCGCGGCTGTCGTGGTCGAGCTGCTGCCACCAGCCCAGGGTGGTGGCGTTGTCGTGGGTGCCGGTGTACACCACCCAACGCCGGCCTCGGTAGTTCTGGGGCAGGTAGGGGTTGGCCGCGTCGCCATCAAAGGCGAACTGCAGGATCTTCATTCCCGGGAGGGCGAAGCCATCCCGCAGCCACCGCACCCCGCGGGTGATCACCCCCAGGTCTTCGGCGATCAGGGGCAGGCGACCATCGCCCAGCAGGCGGCCCCGGCCCAGGCAGGCCAGCCACAGCAGCGTCAGCAGCGGCCAGCCGGGTGAGAGGCGCCAGTGGCCATGCTCGGCGGTGGGGGCGTTGCCGGGCACGCTCCAATAGGCCTGAAGTGCTCGGAAGTGATCCAGGCGCAGCCGATCAAACAGCTCCAGCTGCCGCAGCAGCCGCTTCACCCACCAGCCAAAGCCGCCCGCCCAGTGGGCACCCCAGCGGTACACCGGTGTGCCCCATAGCTGGCCCGTGCTCGAGAAGTAATCGGGCGGCACCCCGCTCTGCTGCAGCAACGCCCCCGTGCGGCTGATTGAAAACAGCTGCGGGCGGCTCCAGACATCGGCGCTGTCGTGGGCCACATAAAAGGGCAGATCGCCCACCAGCTGCACGCCGCAGTCGCGGCCGTGCTGGCGGAGGCTCTGCCATTGCCGTTGCAGGTGCCACTGCAGCAGGGCTTCCTGCAGCAGGGCACCGGCGTGCTCCTGCTCGAGCCGCCGCAGGGCCGCCGCCCTGCGCTGGGCCAGCTCGCTGGACCACTGCCACCACGGCTTGCCCGCCTGGAGCTGCTTGATCACCATGAAGCGGCAATGCCAGTCGAGCCAATGGCGCTGGTGCTGGTGCCAGCGCTCAAAGGCCTGCAGCTGCCGGCGCGAGGCCTGCTGCCAGCTGTGCCTCAGGGCCTCGGCGACCGCCTGGAGCTGCTGCGGATCGGCCAGGTCGGCCCCAGCCTGAGCGGCCGGCAGCCAGCCCTCCTCCACCAGTGACGCGAGATCCAGCAGGCGCGGGTTGAGGGCCGAACCACTCGGTGAGCTGTAGGGCGAACCGGTGCCATCGACCGGCGCCAGGGGCAGCACCTGCCACACAGCGATGCCGTGGCGGCCCAGCAGGCTGATCCAGTCGCGCGCCTCAGCCCCGAAGCTGCCGCAGCCCTGCTGACCCGGCAGGGCGCTCACGTGCAGCAGGATGCCGGCCTGCCTCACAGCGCGGGCAGCCGGTAGCGGCTGATGATTTTTTGTGCAAACGCTGGAATGTGTCGCTCCGCCATCTCTCCATGGTGACGCCGAATCCAGAGGGCGTTGCGGGTGAAGTGGGAATCAATGGAAAAGCGGCCGTACTCCAGCCCCCTGGGGCCCACGGCATTGACCACGCAACCCACCAGCCGCGCCAGCCACAGTGGCAGCTTGACCGCCTTGTCGTAGGCGTCGATGCCCTGCTGCACCGCCGCTTTGCGGTTGCCCTTGCTGGTCACGGGCGCGGTGTCGAGGGCGTCCTCCACCAGGGCCAGCAGCTGGGCGCCGCGGTCGTTGCGCACGGTGATCCACTGGCGGCCAAAGCTGGCGCCCATGTAGCCCACCACCAGATCGGCGCCGGCGTTGGTGTAGTCAAAGCAGCTCAGGCAGC